>JAYVOY010000230.1:0-7035 GCA_043757645.1 Verrucomicrobiota bacterium | reverse complement strand
AAGATCATCCGCCGCGCGCGGCCCGCGGCCTCGCCGATGGTGAAGCCGCGCTTCCTGCGCACCGACGACGGCGGCCTGTTGTCCTTTGGCAATTCACTCCTCAACGTCGCGTGAACTACACCCTCACGAACACGAAGGACGCGCCCGCCGCCGTCACGCTGGCGGGTACGGAGAAGCTGCTCGCCCTCGTCGGCGGCGTGGTGACGACGATTACGCCCGCGCTCATTGTGAGCCTGTCCCAGCCGAACCTCACCGGCATTGGCGACGTTCCGGGACTCAGCGCCGCGCTCGCCGCCAAGGCCAACACCGCCGACCTCCCCACCAACCTCGGCGCGGATTTTCTGCGGCTGGAGTTGGCCAACACCGCGCCGACGCCGGTTGGGGGCCAAGGATTTTTTTGGATTGGCCTCGGCACGCATCCGAATTCGTGGGCCTTGTTCGTCCGCTACAACACCGGCGCGAAATATCGCATCCTCGACAACCTCGCGGCCAACGCCATCGCCGGGCTGCCGATGGACGACGACGCGCGCGATTTCGAGCGCGGGGCGTTCACGATTTTGGATACATCGGAGGCGGATAACGCCCAGGACGAAACCTCCGTTTTCAGCGGGTTCACCTCGAAGCCCATGACCGTCGGCGGCCCACCCATCGCGAAATTCTGGATGCACCTTGATTTCCGCGGGACGCCATTTTCGGATGCCGTCATTGAATGCACGCGTGCGGGCAGTGCCGAGTGGGTGCCGCTTTGGACGCCCAGCTTTGTTGCCCCGAGCGTGGTTTCCGTGAGTTCAATCTTCGAGAACAACCCGCAAGTCACCCACTTCCGCCTGCATTTCGTAGGCTACATCGGGAGCTTCTCCACCCGCCCCATTCTCCGCGTCATCGAACGCCTTTGATTTATGCCCACCAAAAAAACCCGCCAACTCCCCATCGACGAACCCGCCGCGACCGCCTCGACCAATGCGTTTTCGGAATGGAAATTGAAGGCGTTCCCGCCGCCCTCACCCACCGACAACGTCCCCATCGGCACCCAGCGTTTGCTGGATGAATTGGGCGTGCGGTCCCTGCCCGCTCTCCCCGCCTGGCTCGGTCTCGCCGACGCGCGTTCCCGCGAGGCGAAGGAGGCCGCCCGGTTCCTCAACCCCGCCCTGCACGCGAGCGGCGTCGGCGTGGCCATCAAGAAACTGGGCGGGGAAGTCGCTGAGGACGTGCGCACCGTGGTCAAGAAAGACCTGAAAAAGCGTGTCGATGGCTATCTCAGCAAACACCCCAACGTGCGCAAGGCCAAGGTGCTGCTCGATTTCGTCCGCTCCCGGGAAGACACCCTCACGCCCGAGTTGCAGGCCGAGTACGAGAAGGCGCGCGACAAGACCGCCGACCGCATCAAGACCGAAGTGCTCAAGAAATTCGATCAAGGCGCGGTCAAAGCCTTGGACTACGCCGCGAAGAACGCTGGCACCCTGCCCCCGACCGTCAAATTCGTGCTCACCCCCGGCGTCGTTAGCGGGATGCGCGGCGCGCTGGAACAGCGGGTGGACGCCCAGATCGAAAAAGGAAAAGCCCAGGCCGATGCCGACGTGGACAAGGCCATTCAAAAATCCCATGTGCTCGCCGACCGCACGGCGGACAAGGTGGAAGTGCTCAAGCAGAAAGCCGAGAATATCGCCGCCCAGCGCAAACTCAGTGGCACCTTCGCCGTGCGCAAAACCGCCACCCTGCGGCGCAATCTCGCCGAGTTGGAAGCCGATCTTGCCGGGGGCAAAAAATCCAGCGTGGCCGGCGCGGCCGCCAAGCGCGACACCAAGGAGGCCGCCGTCGCAAAAATCGCCGCCATTCTCCTGCTGCGCGACGAGGCCGCAAATTTGAAGTGACGGATGGACCATCTCTTCTACCGCTCCGCCGACGACACCGTGCGCCGCGTCGATTACACCACGACGCTGGACCTTGACCGCGCCATTCGCGCCTCGACAAACGCCGTGGACCGCGCGCGGCTGGAATCCATCCGCGATCAAAAGATTGCCGCGTTGCCCCAGCCGCGCCGCGCCGTGGTGCGGGGCGTCGTTTACTTCCGCGACCTGCTGCGCCGCTCCGAAAAACACTCCCATGTGCTCGACGCCAAAGGCCAGCGCGCCATCACCGACATCCGCGCCCTGCTCGACGTGCAAGCGAGTCTTGAGGAGGAATGGCGCGCGCAAGAAAAAGCCAAACTGCCCGCACCGCGCCGCATGAAGCTCAAGGCCAACGCGAGGTTCAACTGATGGACTACGCCTTTTACGAACGCCGCGACGGCACCATCTTCCGCAAGGCCGCCCGCCAAGCCGGAACGCCGGTCACGGCCGCCTTCAGCGTGTCCGTCTATCTGGCCTCCCGTCACTTCCTGCCCCGCTACGCGAAGCCCAACGCGGACGCCCAACTCGCCGTGAGCCTGCGCCCGATCTGGAAGAAATTCCTGCCCCGGATTCTGCACGGCCTGGAGCAATTCACCCCACCCGACAGGAATGCGGCCGCCGCCAGTTTCCCCGCCCGCCTCATTGCCCGCGCCGGTGCTCTGCGCGGTCGAATCGAGACCATCGAGCTGCGGCAACTCGATTTGAAAGAGCGCTACGCGGCGCAAGTCATTCAGCAAAAGACCGCCCGCAGCGAGCAAGCCAAAGCGCGCCAAGCCGCCGCCGCCGAACACGCCCGCAGCGCGGCCCAGCAGCTCGCCACGCAGCAAGCCGCCCAACAGGCCACACTCCAAGCGGCAGTGGCCACGGCGAAGGCGGCACCCAGTCCCGCCGCCACCCAGGCCGTGACTGCCGCCGCGCTCGCGCTCAAGAAAACCAACACCAAGAAACGCACGCTGCGCCACCCCTTTGGAGGAAAATAAATGCCCACGGTAATCTATTACAAAAAAGCCGATGGGGTGATTGTGAAGCGTGTCTTCAAAGGCCCTGAAGCTGGTAAACAGGCGATGGGGTATTGGTTATCTCACAAAAGTAGAAAGCAGGTTTACGAAGAGATTCATCGGATGGAGGCCACTATCCCCGGCGACTGGTTGGATAAGAACGCTTTTTCCAAAGTGGAAAGGATCGGTTTCAGATCCCTTCGGCTATACGTCGCAGCTCGCATGTCGATCGTAGCAGGGATAATTTTAGGGGGCAATGAAGTAGGCGAGGGCTACACCCACAGTGAAGTTTCATCGCTCACAGAGAAACTTCATTACCTCAGGCTAAAACTCCTCGAATCCGAATCTTTGGCGCGCCCCTACGGCGACCAGCAACGCTTGCTAAAAGAATACGAGGAGCGGGAAAGCCTGCTGAAATTTATTGCGGCGGACGGTCAAATCGACTAGATAACTATGAATGCATCTAATCATCATCGGTCTCTTCCTGCTGGGCCAAATTGCAGGGTGGGTAGCGGTCTGGTTTGGCTGGCTCTACGGCTTATTCCTTGTTGGCTTTTCAGCCCAATTGTTTTTCATTTACTTCTTCCAACGGGACCCACCCGTTTCAGGCTCACCGGATGGCGCACCGTTCCTAGCGTGGCGTTTTCCGGCGGCGAAGGCCCCACCGCCCGCGCCGTGACGTGGCCGCGCGCGCACTTCCCGCGTCTAGCCTCCACCGCGTTCGCCCTGAGCCTCGCCCTGCTCGCCCTGGCCAGTCTCACCGGCTGCCTCTCCGCCCCCGCCATGCACGCGCTGGCAGAGGACCACGCCACCGTCACGCACATGATTCAAACCCCGTGGGGCCGCTCTGAATTCACCCGCTCCAATCCCACCCCCACGAACCTGTGCGCGCGGTGCGGCCTCCCGTTTTCCCTGCGGCCGTTGGCCGAGGCCGCGCCCCCATTGCCGCCCGCCGTTCCCGATCCCCGTGACCCGGCGCCCTGACGCCTGGCACGTCACACCCCATGACTCGCGAACACGATTCGATCATCGGATCCGGCACCCTGCTGGCGCTGGCTGGAAGCCTCGAACCGTTCCGGGAAAAGGTTCACGCCTTCTGCGGTGTCATCGGCGACGTGGGCGGCGCGATCATCACGGTCTGCATGGTTCTTTGGTGGATCAAGAAATGGCAATCCGAGCACGGCAAGACCTCCGCTCCAAACAAGCCGCCCCCGCCGCCCGTCAGCGACCTAGACCTGCCCACCGGCAAACGCGGGCCGTGACCCCACGTCGGCTGAAAACGCATCGGCTGCGTGCCTGTGCCGGCGGGATTTTCGTTGGCGGCAACCGACCGTAGCCGTCCGCGCGCGTCATCGGGTCCGGCCCGCGCACCACACAAAACCCCTCCGCCTCGAAGCCCTTCCCGAACAGGTCAAGGCCGGGGAAGAGGCTGAGAACGAGTTGATTCATAGATTCACGCTCCAGATGTTTGTCCCCTCGCGCGTGGCCTTTGTGATCCGGCCATCCTTCTTCGTAGCGATTCGGCCAAGGTAAGTCCCTGTGGAGCCGGGGAAGGTCTTGGTCGTCGCGAGCGCCGCCGCCATCGGCGTCTTGAATATGGCCAACTCCAAGGCCTCCGCCGTGCCCTCGAAAACTCCGGCCCGCAGCGGGAAACACTCTTCCTTGCTGGCCTGTTGAATCACGCTCCAGAGCTGCTGTTCCGGAGAGAGACTCGTGAGAATTGCGACCAGGTCTTTATGGTGGAAGGTTCTGAATCCGAAACGCCTCACGTCAGCCGCAGAGGTTTCATTTGCGCACAGCGAACAATCGCAGAACCCTTCCAACCGCAAATGATCCGGCATTTTGAATGCGTCCAAAAAGGCGGCGAACGCTGGAATTTCATTATCTAGCACCGATTGGTTCACGAATTTATCCTCGTGCAACTTTGTCTCCCCACACAAGCACAGTATTATTTTTCCGGCCATGCTTCCGTCCATTGGTGGTAGAATTGCAACGTTTTCCGCCTCGGAGTTGAACAACATTAGAATTCTCCTAAACGTTTGAAACGTCATCGCCCTCCGCCCCTTTGGCGCGCATCGGATTTCATCGCCGACAGTGAATTCCTTGAGATGTTGACCTAGTTGCCTACGTTGCTCGAAGCGCGTGCTACTGGCTTTGTCATCAAGGATCCAACATTCGCTTTGGATTAAGTCCTCGTTGAAGTTACTCTTGCCCGTCATGTAATCGAAAGGCAACCCCACCCGCGAGCCGAGCAGCTGCTTAAAGAGCACCGCGAAAAAAGTCTTTCCACTACCTTGAACGCCACCAAGGGCCAGCGCTTGGGCAGCCTTGAAATCTCCGCGCGCCAAACTTTGTCGAGCGAGCGCCAGCCATGCGATAACCACGCTGTACTGCCGTTCGTCGGGTTCCAACAAATCTTCCAAGTACCTTTTAATGTGCGGCCAATTTCCACGTTTTGCGACCGTTGGCCGGGGGCCGCTGGTCACGATGATACTGGTTCCGTTGCGCAGCGTGTAGTGCCCACAATTCCACCCGCCAAGCGGTCCGGCGAAGTCAATCACGCGGTGCAGCTGCGCTTGGTGCAGTTCATGTTCGACGCGTGTGAGGTTTCCGATGCCGGGCATAGTCTCCGCCCCGGCGTGTTTCAGGTGAAGTTTAACAGTCGAGTCACTGGCATTGATGAATCGGTTCTCGCCGATTTTAAGGAGCCACGCGCCGCCCTTAACGCCGCCGTCGTAATAGACCGTGGGGAGCTTCGTGGTTTCCGGCGCGGCTTCCTTCCACCAATTCGACACCCCACAAGCCGGGCAGTGTTTGGGCCGCCGGGCCGTGGCCGTCCAGGCGTGAGCACAGCGCGCGCACTTGCAGGGAATAGAGTTGTCGGGTGGTGACGGGGCAGGGGACGGGGCCGGAGACGGGGCCGGGGATTCAGGAGTTTTGGTTTTCATGGGAGAGGGGAAGGGGGGTAAAAAAAAGGCCGGGCGCGTGCTGGGGTCAGCGCGCGCCCGGCGTGGATAGTGAGTGAATTGCACTCACGGTTTCTTGCCGTACTTAGCCAACACGCGCTCGTCGTTAAGTTTCACTTCCTCTTCAAGTTCTGCCACCCGAGCCTCTGCCCCTGCGGCCTTGTAACTAAGCTCCCGACAATCCGGGCACGCGCGATTATTGATGGTGTCCCGGCGCAAGTCCTCAAACATCTGGACGGAATCCGGCACGTAAATCGTGAACAGCGCGCGATTGTTGTTTGTGAACCTCCTTCCGACGAGGAAGTCGGAGAAACGATGCCTTTCCTTGCTGTTGTCGTGCAGCTCGACAACCACCTCTATATTTTCGTCCTGACCGGCCAATGCGTTTCTGAGTTCCCAGACTTTCACAGGCCACCGCCTTTCTCGCACTTGGCGGCGTCAATCGCGCCACTGACGCGGTACAAAACCACGCTCGCGGCGTCTGACATCGCGGCCAAGTTACTACTTTCAAGGTTCAGCGGGATTGCCCGATTGGACCACTCGTCTCCGGCGAACCGCACCGCTTCGAGCAGGGTTTCCCAATCGTGTCTTTCCAAGTCGAGAGTGATTTTCACAGTCCACCCCCTTGCGCGGCCATGCGCGCTGACTCGGACTGTGAATTACTCCCGTTGATCGCGGCCTCGGCGAAGTCCCGCGAACGATTCGACACTTTGCAACCGTCCGGCAGTCGATACCGGAATTGTTTTTGATCTTTCATGGCTCACGGCCCGAATCATCCCGAGAGGGCCGCGCCGGGAGCAACCCCGGCGCGGATTCGGCGGCGTTGCGCCGCCAAATTTTTCGAGCCGCGAGACCAGACGTGTTCGCACAATGTCTGTTATGTTCAATTTAGATTCTCCGCCGCCATTTTTATCCGCCTGCTGACAATATCTTCCCCGCCAATTCCCGCGACCGTTCCACCAGTTGCAGATCTTTCGCCAAATCGCCAAATCGCAGTGATGGCGCGCCGCTTTGCGCGTGGCCGAGCAATTCGCCGGGGCCGCGCAATTGCAAATCCGCCTCGGCGATTTTGAAACCATCCGCAGTGCTGGCGAGAATCTTCAGGCGCTCCAGCGCGTCGGGCGTCGCGGCGTTCGCGACGAGGATGCAGTGCGATTCGTGCGCGCCGCGGCCGACGCGTCC
>JAYVOY010000229.1:0-7069 GCA_043757645.1 Verrucomicrobiota bacterium | reverse complement strand
ATTCCAGCAGGCCGAGGCGGCGCAGATGCAGCATCACTTCGGGCACGCCGCCGGCGAGGAACACGCGCAGCGTGGGATGATGCACGGGGCCGTTGGGCAGCACGCTGACGAGGCGGGGCACGCGGCGGTTGATGTCGATCCAATCATCGACGGTCGGTCGGCGCAGGCCCGCGGCGTGGGCGATGGCGGGAATGTGGAGGAGCAGATTCGTCGAGCCGCCGAAGGCCGCGTGAACGACCATCGCGTTGCGCAGGCTGGCGTCGGTGAGAATGTCGCGCGTCGCAAGGCCGCGGCGGTCGAGTGCGACGAGCGCGCGCGCGGAACGCACGGCCATATCGAGCCACACGGGTTCGCCGGAGGGCGCGAGCGCGGAGTGCGGGAGCGACAGGCCGAGGGCTTCGCCGACGACCTGCGAGGTCGCGGCGGTGCCGAGAAACTGGCAGCCGCCGCCCGCGGAACCGCACGCGCGGCAGCCCATTTCCGCGGCGTATTCGAGCGAGATCAGGCCGTGCGAGAAACGCGCGCCGAGGGTTTGCACGAGCGCGGTGTCCTCGCCGTTGTTCGGCGGGAGCGTGACGCCGCCGGGCACGAGCACCGTGGGCAGATCGCGCAGCGCGGCGAGGGCCATCATCATCGCGGGCAGGCCCTTGTCGCACGTGGCGACGCCGAGCACGCCGGCGCGCGTGGGGAGCGAGCGCGCGAGGCGGCGGAGGACGATGGCGGCGTCGTTGCGATACGGGAGGCTGTCGAACATTCCCGCGGTTCCCTGGGTGCGGCCGTCGCACGGATCGGAGCACGCGCCGGCGAAGGGGATGCCACCGAGCCGGCGAATTTCGCGCGCGGCGGCCTCGACGAGCAGGCCGATTTCCCAATGCCCCGTGTGATACCCGAGCGCGATCGGCGAGCCATCCGGCGCGCGCACGCCACCCTGCGTGCTGAGCAATAAATATTGCTTGCGGCCCAGCTCGGCGGGATTCCAGCCCATGCCGACATTTTGCGTGAGGCCGAAGAGATCGCCGCTCGGGCGCTCGGCGAGATATTCGGCGGAGATCGGGAGGCGTCCCTCGGGGCCGGGAGCCTTGGTGCGGACGCGGTAAACGTCGGGGGAAACGGCGGTGAGAATGGCGTCAACAGCAGGATTCATCGGGGCGAAAGTGAAGCACGCGGGGGCGGGGGGACCAAGCAGGAATTCGGTGGGGAGCGGGTGATCGTTGGCGCCCGAACTGAAATGCCCGGACGCGATCCGCGGTGGTACGGAGTCCCGGCTTCAGCCGGTGGGGCGTCCGCGCTCGCGGCGCGCTGGCGGTATTCCCACGGCTCGGCCACTGCGAGCGTCCCACCGGCTGAAGCCGGGACTCCGTACCACCGGTTCACTGCCGCTATTGGTCGTCGCGCCGGAGGTAAAAGGCGACGGTCGCGCTCTGGCCGAGGAGGGCGGCGAGGGGAACCCACACCAGGCTCAGGAGCGAGAGCCACGGTGTGAGGAGCAGGGTGAGGATTAGTGAAAAGCGCTCGGGCTTGTTTGCCTGCTGAAGTTTTGCGCCCTGACCGCGGAGCAAATTGTAGAGCAGGTTGGGGGAAATCCCCGCGCGGTTCAGGAGCGTTTGCACCCACGAAAAATAATCGTACTCGGGCGCGAGATTCGCCACGGCGCACACTTGAAATCCGGCGGACTCGAGCAACCGCCGCAACCGCTCGCGGCGGAAATGCTGCAAGTGCCGCGGCACGTCGAGGTGAAACCACTTCGATTGTCCGCAGCGCGCCTCCCCGCTCGAGAAATCGGGAACGGCCACGAGGAACACTCCGCCCGGTCGCAGCACGCGATGAATTTCGCGCAAGATGGGGAGCGGCTCCGGGACGTGTTCCAGCACGTGCCACAGGACCACCGCATCGAACGCGGCGTTGCTGAAACCCAACCCTTCGAGCGTGCCCACTTTCACGGAGAGGCCGAGCGATTCGCGGGGGAATTTCGCCGAGGCATCGTCAAGCTCCGTTCCGAGCGTTTCCCAACCGCGGTCGCGGAATTCGCGCAGCAAATGCCCGCGGCCACAGCCGACATCGAGCACGCGTCTTGGCCCGCTGCCGACTAATTGCTCAACGCGGCGTGCCCGCCCGCGATACAGGCTGCGTTGCAGAAACTCGACCGGGCCGGGAAAACGGCGGCCCTTGGTTTCGCCGTAATAGGCGACGGGATAGTAGCGGCGAGTGTCGGCCGCCGCTGGCTGGGGCCACGTGAAAACGGACCCGCACTCGTGGCACTCAAAGATGCCGAATTCATCACCGCTGATGTAATCGCGCGCCGGAAACAGGCGCGTCACCGAGTGCCCCGAGGCGGCGCAAGGTGAGCCAATGGCCGCGAGGGGAGCTTGGCTCAATGCGGGAACCGGAGCGGACGCGGGCGGGGTGCTCATGCGCGCGCAACGTAGTGGGATTCGCCGCGCGCGTGCAAGGCGCCTTGCGTTCAGCCGTAACGATGCCGTAGGACCGCCGCCGTCCCGGCGGCTCAGGGCGTGGAAGTCCGCGAGGGCGATTCACACTTCCTCTGTTGGTTCCCCATCCAGTGAATATTTTGAACTGCGGAAAATGCCCGCCGCCGCCTCATTTGGACGGTGTGAGCCGCCGGGACGGCGGCGGTCCTACGGCATCGTTACGGCTCAGGCGCGGTCGCAGTGCGGTCGTTGCTGCGGGGCACAGACCACGCCCCGTTTCGCCTTTCCCCCGGCATTGCCAGCCCCGACTCGCTCGTTAGCATCCGCCGCGCAAACCCAATTCAACACGCATGAAATCACCTCTTCACCTTGCCTCGCTGCTCGTTGCCGCGCTCGCTGCGACACTCACCGCCACCGCGCAGCCCAGGGAAAGTTTCCCGCTCTGGCCCGGCGAAGCCCCCGGTGCGCTGGGCAAAGCCGACCGCGACATTCCCACGCTCACGCCGTTTTGGGCGGACCCGGAAAAGGCCACCGGCGCGGCCATCGTCATTTGTCCCGGCGGCGGCTACGGCGGACTCGCGGGGCACGAGGGCAAGGACTACGCGCTCTATTTGAATCGTCTCGGCATCACGGGCTTCGTGCTCAAATACCGGCTCGGCTCCGCGGGCTACCGCCATCCTGTGATGATGCAGGATGTCAATCGCGCCATCCGCTACGTGCGCGCGAAAGCCGCCGACTGGAAGCTCGATCCCAAGCGCCTCGGCGTGATGGGTTCCTCGGCGGGCGGTCATCTCGCCTCGACCGCGGCGACGCATTACGACGCGGGCAAGCCCGACGCGGAAGACGTGATCGAACGCGCCAGTTCGCGCCCCGACATTGGCGTTCTTTGCTACGCCGTCATCTCGATGGGACCGAACACCCACGGCGGCTCGAAAAATAATCTGCTCGGCAAGGAACCCTCCGAGGAACTCGTGAAACTGCTCTCCAACGAACTGCAAGTGACCAAGGACACGCCGCCCTGTTTCCTCTGGCACACGTGGGAAGACCGCGCTGTGAAGGTCGAGAACAGCCTCGATTTCGCCAATGCCCTCCAACGCGCCGGCGTGCCGTTCGATCTGCACGTCTATCAAAAAGGTGGCCACGGAATGGGCCTCGGCAGCCGCGAGTTTGATCCCGCCAAATGGCATCCGTGGGCCGGCGACCTCGCGGTGTGGCTCAAGGTGCAGGGCTTCACGAAATAACTGCGGCCACTGAAAAATCGGTGGCGTGCGCGGCCCTCGGCGCGCGCCGCCGCTGTCGAACACCCGCACCGGAGCCGCGTCAGTATTGACCAAATCACATGATGCCACGCCCCCGCACCCGCCGCTCACTTCGCTCGCCCCGCGCCGCAGCCGCGGAAACGGAGCGCCGAGCACCGGCTCGGCGGGATGCGACTTCAACGGAGCCGCGCCGAGCCTGTGCTCGGCGCTCCGCGGCGTCTCGATGGTTCACGGCGCGAGTTTTGTTTTCACCTTTCCTCGCGCTTGCTCTCACCCTCCTCACCGCCACCGCCGCATCGCCGCCACCCGCACCTGAGCTGCTCAATTTCTTCGAATCGAAAATCCGCCCCGTCCTCGCCGACCACTGTTATGTGTGCCACAGCCAGCGCGCGAATCCCGCGCTGGGCGGCCTGCAACTCGACACGGCCGCCGCCGTCCTTCGCGGCGGCGCGTCCGGACAACCCGCGATCATTGCGGGCGATCCCGACCGCAGCCTGCTGTTGAAAATTCTCCGCGGCCCCGCCAGCCGTCATCCCGCGCACAAACTCACGCCCGCGCAACTCGCCGACCTCGCCACGTGGATCGAACTCGGCGCGCCCGATCCGCGCGTGCCCTCGCCCGCAACCCTCGCGCGCACCAGCGCCGCCGCCGCGCAGGCCGCGCGTCACTGGGCTTTTCAACCTGTCCGCCCCGTCGCGATTCCCGCCGGGCGCGACGCCGCGTGGCCGCGCAACGATCTCGACCGTTTCATCCTCGCAAAACTCGAGGCCAATTCGCTCACGCCCGCGCCCGACGCCGATCGCCGCACGTTGATTCGGCGCGTCACCTACGATCTCACCGGCCTCCCGCCGCGCCCCGAGGACGTCGAGAATTTCCTCCGCGATCCCGCGCCCGACGCCTACGCCCAACTTGTCGATCGCCTCCTCGCGTCGCCGCAATACGGCGAGCGCTGGGCGCGTTACTGGCTCGATGTCGCGCGTTACTCGGACACCAAGGGCTACGTGTACGCCGGCGAGGAAAAGCGCTTCGTCCACTCGCACGTCTATCGCGACTGGGTCGTCAACGCGCTGAACGCGGACCTGCCCTACGACCGCTTCGTGATGCTCCAAATCGCCGCCGATCAAATGCTCGCGCCCCCCGCCGTTCCTGCCACCAACGTTTTTCCCACCGCCACTTCGCAACCCACTCCCGCGCCATCCACGGCCGCGCCGCGCGCCTATCCCGAGCAGCGCGACGATCTTGCCGCGATGGGTTTTCTCACGCTGGGCCGCCGTTTTCTCGGCGTGAAACACGACATCATCGACGACCGCATTGATGTGGTGATGCGCGGCTTCCTCGGCCTCACCGTCACGTGCGCGCGCTGTCACGACCACAAGTTCGACCCCATCCCGACGCGCGATTACTACTCGCTCTACGGCATTTTCGACGCCTCGACCGAACACACGCTCGCCCTCCGCGCCGCGCCGACGAACGCCCCCGGCACCGCGGAGTACGAAAAGGAATTGCAAAAGCGCGTCGGCGAATTTGAAAAAGCCTTCCGCGCGAAATGTGATGAGGCCACCGACGTGCAGCGCAAAAAAGTCAGCGACTATCTCCTCGCCGTCATCGACATCGAAAATCTCCCCGCCGAGGATTTTGTCGAAATCCTCGGCCCCAACGACCTGAACCCCGCCGTCGCGCGCGAGTGGCAGGCGCGCTTGTTCCAATGGTCGCGCCAGTTTCATCCGGTGTTCGGCGCCTGGAACGCGCTCGCCGCGTTGCCCAGGGAAAACTTCGCCGCACTCGCCAACCCACTCGTCGCACGCCTCGCCGCACAGCCAGCGCCGCGCCTCAATCCCCTCATCGCCCGCGCCCTCACCGCCACGCCGCTGCTCTCGATGCGCGATGTCGCCGAGCGCCACGCGCGCGTGCTCGCCGCCGCCGATTCGCAGTGGCGCGAACTGCTCCAAGCCGCGCGCAAAAAAAGCGCGCCCGAAGCCAAGGCCGCAAATTCCACGAGCACCACGAACGCCGCCCTCGCCACCGCCGGCGCGCCGACGTTGCCCACCGCGTTGCCCGATGCGGATGCCGAGCAAATCCGCCAAACCCTCCACGGTCCCGACGCACTCGCGCACGTCCCGCCCGGCACGATCAACGACCTCGAATTGTTCTTCGATGAAGGCTCGTGGCGCGTGCTGAAAAAACTTCAGTCCGAAGTTGAGGGGCACATCATCGCCTCCGCCGCGTCGCCGCCGCACGCGGTCATTCTCGAGGACGCCGCGCGGATGCGCATTCCGCAGGTCTTTGTGCGCGGCAATCCCGCGGTGAAGGGCGAGGCCGTCCCGCGTGGGTTTTTGCAGGTTTTGTCCGGCGGCAATTCGCGCCCGTTTTCCATCGGCAGTGGTCGCCTCGAACTCGCGCGCGCCCTCGCGAGTCCCGACAATCCGCTCACCGCGCGCGTCCTGGTGAACCGCGTGTGGGCGCATCATTTCGGCCGCGGACTCGTCACGACGCCCAGTGATTTCGGCCTCCGCAGCGAGCCGCCGAGTCATCCGGAACTGCTCGATTTTCTCGCGCACGAATTGGTCGCGTGCGGCTGGTCGCTCAAAAAACTTCACCGCCTCATGCTCCTTTCGCACACCTATCAGCAGTCGAGCGATCCCGCGCCCCCGGAACCGGGGGACCACCCGCGCCCGCGCGCCGAAACCAGCGACCCGGAAAACCGCCTCCTCGCGCACATGAATCGCCAGCGCCTCGATTACGAGGCGATGCGCGACAGCCTCGTCGCCGCGGCGGGCCAGCTTGATCTGCGCCTCGGCGGCAAGGGCGTCGATCTCGAGAAGCGGCCGTTCGGCACGCGCCGCGCGCTCTACGGTTATCTCGACCGCCAGTTTGTCCCCACGCTCCTCCGGGTTTTCGACATCGCGAATCCCGATCTCCACACGCCCGAGCGCCACGGGACGACGGTGCCGCAGCAGGCGCTTTTTTTTCTCAACGGACCGTTCCTTGCCGACATGGCGCGCACGTTCGCCGCGCGCGCGGACCTGCGCGACCTCGCGCCCGCGCGGCGCATCGAGCGTTGCTACCAGATTATTTTTCAGCGTGCGCCCACGCCCACCGAGGCCGCGGCGGCGTTGCGTTTCGTCACCCCCGCCGAACCCGCGCCGGTCGTCGCGCCGCCGAAGCCGAGCAACACGCCGTGGCAATACGGCTTCGGCGAATTCGATCCCCTTGCGGGGCGCATTAAGAATTTCACGAGGCTCCCGCACTTCACCGGCACCGCGTGGCAGGGCGGACCCAACTGGCCCGACGCGAAACTCGGCTGGGTGCAACTCACCGCCGACGGCGGTCACGCGGGCAATGATTTGAAACACGCCGCCATTCGCCGCTGGGTCGCGCCGA
>JAYVOY010000228.1:0-7085 GCA_043757645.1 Verrucomicrobiota bacterium | reverse complement strand
AGAGGCTGCCCGCCTTGCGATTGAGCACCTGCACGACCTGCTCGACGACCTCGATGGAAATGGCGGAAAGCGTCGCGAGCCGCTCGACCACGCGCTCGCGCATGTCGGGGCGCATCATCGTGAGGAGGTCCGCGCTTTTCTCGGGTGAAAGGTAGCTGAGGATGACGGCGATGGTCTGGGGTTGCTCGTGTTTGGTGAGGTTGAAAATCTGACGGGCATCCATGTCGGCGATGAGCTGCATCGCGGCGATGGGCGTGCGCGAGGGCGAGACGCGGCTGAGAATGCTCGAGGCGCGAATGTGGCCGACGGAGCGCTCGAGCGTGCCCTGCGTGTAATCGACGCCGCCAATGATCGCGGTGCTCGCGGCGGCGGCGACGCCGGTGAATTCCCGGAGAATGTCCTGCTGCAGGTTTTTGGGAATGATCGTGAACTTGGACATTTCCACGGAGATCGCCTCGACTTCGTCCTCGTCCATCTTTTTCAAAATCTCGGCCGCGGCGTCCGTGCCCAGCACGGTGAGGAGCACGGCGAGTTTCTCGAGGCGCGTCATCTGCGACGCGTCGGTCGGCACGGGGCGTTTGGTTTCGGTTTGGGCCATAATTTTATTTGGGCGCCGGCGGCGCGCCGCTGCCGCTGCCGTTGCCGCCGCTAGGGGCGCCATTGGTGAGCCAGTCGCGGATCGCGTGGGTCATCGCGGTCGGGTCATCGCGGATGAGGCGGTTGAGCGTTTCGGCGGTGACGATTTCCTCGCGCGGCGGCGGGGGCGGCTCGGCTTCCGTGGTTTTCTTTTCGGTGGTGTCGGAGCGGCCGTTGGGGAAGCCCTCCATTTCGTGGAGCGGGATGGCGATGGGGATGTCGTCGGCCTTCGTTTTGTTCAGCGTGTGGAGGAAGAGGCCGAAGAAAATCAAGGCCAGCGCGGGTGACCCGAAGGATTTCAGGAGCGACCAGACGAACTGATATTTTTCCTGTTTCTCGTTTTTTTGCTGCTCCTCAAGGACGGGCTGGTCGTTGAAGACGACCTCCTCGAGCGTGACTTCGTCGGTGCGATTAGTGTCCACGCCGAGGGCGCTTTGGACGACGAGGCGGAACTTGCGGAGTTCCTCGGGCGTGCGCGGCTGCGCGGTGCGGTTGGTGCCGGTGCCGGTGAAGCGGGTGTTGACGAACACGGCGGCGGAGATGCGTTTGAGCGTGCCTGCGCCCTGCACAATCTGGCTGGTGATTTTGTTGATGTCGTAATTTTTGGTGTCCACTTTTTTCGCCGTCTTCGAGCCGGTGGTGCTGCTGGTGGAATTGGTCTCGGCGGTGGTGTTGGGGACGACGCCGACAGTGCCGCCCGCGTTCGGATTGGGCGTGGTGGATTCGGTCTTCTCGTCGTTGACGGTGGAGGTGCGGACGACCTGGCTTTCGGGATCGTACTTTTCCTCGGTGCGGGTGACGGTGTCCCAGTTGATGTCGGCGGAAACGCGCGCGACGGACTGGCCCGGCCCGAGCACGTGCATGAGCATCGTCTCGACTTTTTCGGAGAGATACTTTTCCGCGTTGCGCTTGGCGGTGAGGAGATTGGAGGACTGCCCGGAAACGGGATCGTTGTCGCGGTTTTCGGTGAGGAGCGTGCCGTGATTATCCACGACGGAGACGTTGCCGGGCGCGAGGCCCTCGACGGAATTGGCGACAAGAAAACGAATCGCGTTGACGGTCGCGGGCGCGAGATCGGCGTTGCCGCGGAGCTTGACCCAGATCGAGGCGGTGGGCTTTTTCTGCTTGTCCACGAGGAGGCGGTTTTCCGGGAGGGTGATCATCACGCGCGCGCCGGCGACGCCATCGAGTTGGCTGATCGTGCGGGAGAGTTCGCCCTGCACGGCGCGGAGGAAATTCGCGCGCTGCACGAAGTCGGAGATGCCGAAGTTCGGTTTGTCGAAGAGTTCCCAGCCGGGGCCTTCGCCGCTGGGGACGCCCTTCATCGCGAGTTGCATTCGCGTTTTGTGAACCTTCTCCTCGGGCACGTAGATCGCGCCGCCGCCGCGGCTGATGCGGTAGGGAACCTTCGTCTCGTCGAGATAATTGATGACCTTCGCGGACTCGGTGTCATCGAGTTTGCCGTAGAGCAGCGAGTATTCGGGACGGCTGAAAAAAAAGACGAGGCTGCTGAGTGCGACGACAATCGCGAGGGCGGCGAGGACGATGCTGATGCGCTGGTTGAGGCCGAGCTTGCCCCAGATGATCTGAAGCTGTTTGCCGACTTGGGCGAGATTGTTCATGGGGGCGCGGCGGGCTTGCCGGACTAAATCTGCATGCGCATCAGCTCTTGGTAAGACTCGAGGAGTTTATTCCGAACTTCGACCATGAGTTGGAATGACACGCTCGCTTCCTCCATCGAGATCATCGCCTGATGGAGCGAGACATTCTGACCGCTGGTGAGGCCGCGGATGGCGTCGCCGGCGGCGGTTTGTTTGTCGTTCACGCCGTGAACGAGACTGGCGAGCGTGTGCTCGAAGGAGCTGCCCGCGCCGGCTTGAGGGGGCGCGCTGAGGCCGAATTCGGGATGGAGCGTTTGCAGTTCTGCCGCGGGGATCGGGCCGCTCGGGCCGCGCGTCAGCCCCGCGCCGCCGAGGGGCGAGGCCCCGCCGAGATTGGCGGCGGGCGGGACGAACGTGCGGAAGGAGGAGATCGGGTCCATGCGGTTTTGGGGTCAGCGAGGCGGCGTTGCGGGCGCGTCAGCGTTTGCCGATTTGCAGTGATTGCAGGGCCATGCCGCGGGCGTTTTTGATCACGGCGAGATTGGCCTCGAAGGCGCGCGAGGCGCTCATGAGGTCCACCATTTCCTCGTGAATGTTGATGTTCGGCATCGCGACCATGCCCTCGGCGTTGGCGTCGGGATGGCCGGGAATATGGATCATTTTCGGGAGATTTTTATCCTGTTCGATGCGCGAGACCTGCACGGATTGCGACGGCACGGACGCGCCGCCGAGCGCGGCCTGGTGCTGCTTGAGGACGGTTTCGAAGACGACGCTTTGCCGGCGATACGGCTGGCCATCGAGGCCGCGCGAGGTGTTGGCGTTGGCGATGTTTTGCGACGTGACCTCGAGGCGGGTGCGTTCCGCGTTGAGGGCGGCGGCGGTGCTTTCGATGCCGGTGAGGAGATTTAACATGGCAAAAATCAGGAACGTCCGGTGATGGCGAGACGAAGTTTCAGGAGGGTGCCGGTGACGAGCTGGGTCTCGAGCGAGTGGGCGACGAAGTTTTGATTCTGGTGCATCAACTCGGTCTCGAGCTGCACGGTGTTGCCATCCATGCGATTGCCCTTGGCGTTGAGGTCCTGCGCGAGCTGGGGCTGGAGCGATTGCAGTTTGCCGGTGTCGCCGCCGCTGATCGCGTGCTGGAGCTGCGCCTCGAAGGTCGGCGCGAGATCGACGCGCTTGTAGCCGGGCGTCTCGAGGTTCGCGAGATTGCTGGCAATCGCGTCCTGCCGGACGGTGGTGGCGTCCAGCATCTTCTTCGCGGCGAGGTAGCCATTCTGATTAAAGAGGGCGTCGATCATGGCAATGAGGTTGCAGCGGGGAGCGGAGCAACGGATATGCCACCAAGCGCGGCGCGCAGTTCGCCAATGATTTCAGGCCTTTCGCCCCGCGGGGAGCGATGGGAGGTGGAAGGTGCGAGGTAGGAAAGGGCGGGGCGGGGAAAATGTTGCCTGTCGGCGGGGGCGGGAAAAGCGGTGGGGCCGTGCTGTGCAAGGCCTCGTCCCGCGTTCACACTTTCGCCGTCCAACGCTCCGTAAGTTTCGGACTGACACGCCTGTCGGGTTGGGATAATTTCCAGCCATGAGCAAAGCCGACATTCTGGCAGAATTGCCCAGGCTAACCCCGGCGGAATTGACGGAAATTCAATGCCGAATTGACGACCTCGCCGCCCACGCCCCAGACGGCTGGCGGACGGACAGCGACCTCACGGGAGCGGAGCAGCAGTTGATCGAGGCGCGCGCGGACGACTTGGAGCGGCATCCTGAAAAATCCATTCCCTGGGCCGAGGCGGAGGGCCGCCTTGAGGCGCGGTTCGGCCAGTGAGCTATCGGCTCGCCATTCACCCGGACGCGCTCGCTGACCTCGAGACCGTCGCCGCGCGGTATGAGGAACAGGAACCGGGACTGGGCGCTGATTTCTCGCGCACCGTCCGACAAGCCATCAACAAGCTGTCTGCCAATCCCCTGATTTATTGCCTGCGTGAGCATCGTCGGCAGGTGCGCTGGTTCCTCCCGCCCCGGTTTCCCTATCGGATTGTGTACCGGGTGAAAGGTGAACTCATCGCCGTCATCGCGGTTATCCACGCGGCCCGTCACGAACGACACTGGCGTAAGCGGCTGTGACCTGGGCGAAGCCATGCAGTTGGACCGCCCCCGTCTCGGCGGCTCACACCGTCCAAACGGGGTGAAAGCGCGCATTTTCAGCGGCTCAAAATGTTCACTGAATGGGGAGCAAAAGGAGGAAGTGTGTCTGGCCCTCGCGGACTCCTCACGCCGTGAGCCGCCGACGCGGCGGCGCTCCGCCAATTGCTGGGTTTCGGTTTGGGCGAGCCACTCGGCTTGGAGTGAAGCCTGAACGAGGCCGCGCGCAGCGACGGCCCCACCGATCCAACGCGGGGTAGGGCCTTGCTGTGCATGGCCTCGTTCCGTGCTCAAATCTCCCCAACCGCGGCCCCGCAAATTTCGCCGACATGGGGATTGTTCGTTGCTCCCACGTTCCGTTGCCAACCCGCCCAGCCCGCGGCCCCGAAAATGGCGGAATGAAAACTCCGCTCCCCTCCGCCGGATGAGCGCCAGAAATCTCCGTGCTTGTTCCCCGGACCCGCCACCGCCATCGTCTCGGCGCGGTAAAAAAACAAACGACCAGAACCAACTTAACCAAAACTCATTTCGCGTAGCTTCGGCTGCTGTCCACTACGAAACCGCTAATTTCGACACGAAGGACATCGCTTGATGCACGCCCCGCCTGGGGCGTGTTGAAAGCGCTCCTTCGTGGGCTCTTAGCGGTGCCTGTAGTGGGGCGTGTGTAAACACGTCCCTTTTGTTTTCAGGCATCGCAAAGACCCACGGAGGACAAGCCATCCCGACAGGGCTGATTCGCGCGCGAGCGAATCCCTGTCTGCATGGCCAAACAATCCATCCACGACGTCCTCACGCATTTTCGCGAGGCGGCGTCTTCCAACCGCGATCTCGGCGACCGCTTCGAGCGGCTCATCTGTCGTTACCTTGAACTGGATCCCATCTACGCCGAGCGATTCTCCAATGTGTGGATGTTCAACGAATGGCCGCGCAAGGGGAACATCGGCGACGTGGGCATTGACGTGGTGGCCGAGGAACGCGCCACGGGCGAGTTCTGTGGCATTCAGTGCAAATTCTTTCTTCCTGAGCACACGATCTCGAAGGAGGACATAGATTCCTATTTCACCGCGCTGGGAAACCCGCTGTTCACCTCCGGTCTCATTGTTTCCACCACGGATAAATGGGGCAAGAACGCCGACCACGCCATCGAACACCAGACCAAGCAGGTTAATCGTCTCAGCGTTCACGACCTCGACGCCAGCCCGATTGACTGGTCCAAGTTCAGTCTCCAGCGCCCGCAAGACCTTGCGGTGCTGCCGAAAAAGAAAACCCGCGAACACCAGACCGCCGCCATCGGCGACGTGCTCAAAGGTTTCGCTCAAGCTGACCGGGGCAAGCTCATCATGGCGTGTGGCACGGGCAAAACCTTCACCGCCCTCAAGATTGCCGAGAAACTTGCGCCCACCGGCCACGTTCTGTTCCTCGTGCCGTCGCTCTCGCTGATGTCGCAAAGTTTACGCGAGTGGACTGCGGAATCTGTCCGCCCTCTCCACAGTCTCGCCGTTTGCTCCGATACCAGCATCGGCAAGCGCACGACCAAGACGGACGACGACAAGGGCGACATCACGACCTACGATCTCGCCTTTCCCGCCACGACTTCCGCGCGGCAGATTGTCGGCCAGCATCAGGCGATTCATCGCATGGCGGAAAAGAAGAAGTCCGCGGCGCAGATGACCGTTGTCTTCTCCACCTACCAATCCATTGCCGCCGTCGCGGACGCGCAGAAGTCCGGGCTGCCGGAATTCGATCTCATCATCTGCGACGAGGCGCACCGCACCACCGGCGTCACGTTGAGCGGTGAGGACGAAAGCCATTTCGTGAAAGTCCACGACGCGGATTTCATCAAGGGCAAGAAACGTCTCTACATGACCGCCACGCCGCGCGTTTATGGCGACGAGGCCAAGGTGAAAGCCGGGCAGGCCGACGCCGAACTCTGCTCGATGGACAACGTCGAACAGTTCGGCGCGGAGTTTCACCGCCTCGGCTTCGGCGAAGCCGTCAGCAAATCCCTCCTCTCCGATTACAAGGTGCTCGTCCTCGCCGTGGACGAGAAATACGTCTCCAAAACTTTCCAGCGCCAGATTGCCGACGCGAACAACGAACTGAACCTGGACGACGCCGTCCGCATCACCGGCTGCTGGAACGGACTCGCCAAACGCTTCGACCGGGCCACCGCCACCGACGCCGACTTGCAGGGCGACGCGGCCCACATGCGCCGCGCCGTCGCCTTCTCGCGCTCCATCAAAGACTCGAAAGCCTTCGTCGAAAAGTTCGGCCAGATCGTCGCCGCCTACCGCGAGACGCATCCCGACGCGGAAAATCTTCTCGACTGCGAACTCGACCACGTTGACGGCACGTATGACGCCCTCAAACGCAACGCTCGGCTCGACTGGCTCAAGGCCACTTCCCCGGAAAACACCTGCCGCATCCTCACCAATGCCCGCTGTCTTTCTGAAGGCGTGGACGTGCCCGCGCTCGACGCGGTGCTGTTTCTCAATCCCCGCAAATCCATCATTGATGTCGTCCAATCCGTCGGGCGCGTAATGCGTCGCGCGGAGGGCAAGAAATACGGCTACATCATCCTGCCCATCGGCATCCCGGCGGACGTGCCCGCCGAGGAAGCGCTCAAGGACAACGAGAAATACAAAGTCGTCTGGCAGGTCTTGCAGGCGCTCCGTGCCCACGACGACCGCTTCAACGCCACCGTCAA
>JAYVOY010000227.1:0-7092 GCA_043757645.1 Verrucomicrobiota bacterium | reverse complement strand
CCCCGCCGCTCCAGAAGGAAACGACCGCGGGCAATTACTTCGTCACGAACTATCCGCCGTTCTCGTTTTGGAAGCCGGAGTTTGTGCCGGCGTTGCGGGACGCGCTGGCGCTGGCGCCGCGCGCGGGCGTGCCGCTGGGGTTGTACACGCACATTCCGTTTTGCCGGAAGCGCTGCCATTTCTGCTATTTCAAGGTTTATACGGACAAGGATTCCGCGGCGATCAAGAGCTACGTGGACGCCGTGTTGCGCGAGCTGGAGTTGTATGCGGGCCAGCCTTTCGTGGGCGGGCGCAAACCGAGGTTCATTTACTTCGGCGGCGGCACGCCGAGTTATCTGAGTCCCGAGCAATTGCGCCATCTCACGGATGGGATGAAGCGTTTGTTGCCGTGGGATGAGGTCGAGGAAGTCACGTTCGAGGCGGAGCCGGGGACGCTGACGGATCACAAGCTGCGCGCGATTCGCGACCTCGGTGTCACGCGGCTTTCACTGGGCATCGAGCACTTCGACGATCACATCCTTGAGATCAACGGGCGCGCGCATCGCTCGAAGGAAATCGCCCGCGCCTATGCCTACGCGCGCGAAATCGGCTTCCCGCAAATCAACATCGATCTCATCGCCGGCATGGTCGAGGAGACGGAGGAGAAATGGGTCGAGACGGTCGCCAAGGCCGTCGCGCTGCGGCCGGATTCGCTCACGGTGTATCAGATGGAAGTGCCCTACAACACGGGCATCTATCAGCAGATGAAGCGCGACGGCAAACTCGTCGCGCCCGTGGCCGACTGGGAAACCAAGCGCCGCTGGGTGGATTACGCGTTCCGCGAATTTGAGAAGGTGGGTTACGCGGTGAACAGCACGAGCACGGTCGTGCGTGATCCGGCGAAGGTGAGGTTTCTCTATCGCGAGGGCTTGTTCGCGGGCGCGGATTTGCTCTCGGTGGGCGTCGCGAGTTTTGGGCACATCAATGGGGTTCACTACCAAAACCAGGCGGATTTCGATCCGTATCTCGCGAAGGTGCAGGCGGGGGAGCTGCCCATTTTCCGCGCGTATCCGACGACGCCCGACGAGCGGCTCATCCGCGAGTTTATCCTGCCGTTGAAACTCGGCGCGGTGCAGGCGAGTCACTACGTCGCGCGCTTCGGCGTGGACCCGCGCGCGCGGTTCGCCGCTGCGCTGAAACGCCTTACTGACTGGGGTTATCTCACCGTGAACGGCGACGAAATCCGCCTCAACCGCGACGGCCTGCTGCAAGTGGACCGGCTGCTGCACGAGTTCTTTTTGCCGGAGCATCAGACTGGACGATACGCGTGAAGTGATTGGCGCATGAAGGCCCTGCAAAGATTGAAACCAGCGAAATCGGGCCGCCCCACCGCCTACGGCGCGCTGCTGGCGGACTTGAAGCAACGCGTCCGCAGCGCACAGGTTCGCGCCGCGCTGTCGGTCAATCGCGAGTTGGTGCTGCTTTACTGGAACATCGGGCGCGAGATTTTGCGCAGCCAAAAGGCGGAGGGCTGGGGCACGAAGGTGATCGAACGACTGGCGAAGGATCTGCGCGCGGAGTTCCCGAAGATGCGCGGGTTGTCGCGCACGAACCTGCTCTATATGCGAGCCTTTGCCGAGGCTTACTCCGATGCGGCAATTGTCCAACAGGCTGTTGGACAATTGGTGCAACAGGCTGCTGCACAATTGCCGGAATCCAAATCGACGCGGCGCGCGAAGTCGTCGCAAGCGGCAATTGTCCAACAGGCTGTTGGACAATTGGAACACGCCAATCCTCCCGAACCCTTCGCCTTGTTGCCGTGGGGCCACAACGTGCTTCTGCTCGATCGCGTCAAGGACCTCACCGACCGCCTCTGGTATGCGCGCCAAACCATGGTCAACGGTTGGTCGCGACCAGTGCTCGAGGTGCAGATCGAGACCAAGGCCCACAAACGCGCCGGGCGCGCGGTGAGCAATTTCGCCACCACGCTGCCGCCCGAACAGTCCGACCTCGCGCAGCAGGCATTAAAAGATCCGTACACGTTCGATTTTTTCGCGCTCGCACCGAACGCGCGCGAACGCGATTTGGAAAACGCGCTCATTGAGCACATCCAGAAATTCCTGCTCGAACTCGGCGTCGGATTCGCGTTTGTCGGACGGCAGGTGGCGCTCGAGATCGACGGAGAAAATTACGCGCTCGATCTCCTGTTTTATCATCTGCGCCTGCGCTGCTTCGTCGTGATCGATCTCAAGATGCGCGCGTTCAAGCCGGAGGACGCCGGGAAAATGAGCTTCTATCTTTCCGCCGTGGACGACCAGTTGCGCCACGCGGGCGACCAACCGACCATCGGCCTGCTCCTCTGTAAGGATCACAAGCGCCTTACGGTCGAATACGCGCTGCGAAATTTCAGCACCCCCATCGGGGTCTCGCAGTGGCGCACGCGCCTTGTGGATTCGCTGCCAAAACAGCTCCGTGGCGTGCTCCCCTCCGTCGCTGATCTGGAGCGCAATCTGCGCTGATTTCCCATGCCTTCCTCCAACGCCAAATCCGCCGCCGAAAATTTCCCGCGGCCAGCCACCGTGCTCCCCATCGCGTATCCGCTTGACGACTTCTACGCGCAGCAGGGTCTCGCGTTGCCGCGCATCGCGGCTGTCGAAGGCGCGGCGGTGCCGGAGCCTTACAAATCGCTCCTCGTCCACGCGGCGGACATGACGCCGACGCTGGAGAAATTTCACGGGGACAAAATCCACATCCGCGTGTTGCGGCGGCAGCAGCGGGACGATTTTTATTTTCGCGAAGTGGTGCTCGTGCTGGACCAGGACGAACGCCCGGTCGAGTTCGGCGCGATCAAGATGAACCTCGCGCTCTTCCCGGCCACCGCGCGCAAATTGATCCTCGGGGAACGCGAGCCGCTCGGCCACATCCTGCGCGATTGCGGCGTGGTCCACGCGAGCCGCCCCAAGGCGTATCTGCGCGTGGAGTCCGACGACTTCATCAGCCGCGCCCTGCAACTCACCGGCGCGCACACGCTCTACGGCCGGCGCAACACGCACTTCGACGCGCAGAACCGCCCGCTGGCCGAGATCGTGGAAATCCTGCCGCCGGAGAAGGCGAACATTTAGGGGTCCTATTTATGAAAGCTGACTACGACGTTCTCGTCATCGGCGGCGGGCCGGCGGGCTGTTCGGCGGCGAGCATTCTCGCGGAGCACGGCCATCGCGTGCTCGTGCTCGAGCGGGAGAAATTTCCGCGCTACCACATCGGCGAATCGCTGATTCCCTTTTGCTACGGACCGATGGAGCGGCTCGGTCTCGTGCCGAAGATGAAGGCGTCGTGCTTTCAGAAAAAATTCAGCGTGCAATTCGTGCAGCCGAACGGGAAGGCGAGCCAGCCGTTCTATTTTTTTAATCGCTACGACCGTGAGACCATCGCTTCGACGTGGCAGGTGTTGCGCAGCGAGTTCGACCTGATGCTGATGCAGCACGCGCGCGACCGCGGGGCGGAGATCGTCGAGGAAATCTCCGTGAAGGAGTTGCTGCGTGAGGGCGAGCAAGTGGTCGGTGTGCGGGCGCAGAAAAAGTCCGGCGAGGTCGTGGAGCTGCGCGCGCCGATGACGCTCGACTGCACGGGCAAGGAAAGTTTCAGCGCGGTGCGCAATGGCTGGCGCGTGAGGGATCCGTATCTGAACAAGGTCGCCGTGTGGACCTACTACCAAGGCTCGAAACGCGAGGCGGGCCTCGACGAGGGCCAGACGACCGTGGCGATGCTGCCGGAAAAAGGCTGGTTCTGGCACATCCCACAGCACAACGACAGGGTGAGCGTGGGCGTTGTGGCGGAGGGCAAATATCTCACGCGCGGCGGCGTGAAAGCTCCGCGGGAGATTTTCCAGCGCGAGGTTGGCGAGAATCTTTGGATCAAGGATCACCTCAGCGCGGGGCGGCAGGTGGGCGATTATTTTCTGACGAGTGAGTACAGCTTTCACGCGCGGCACTGCGGCAGCGCGGGGTTGCTGCTCGTGGGCGACGCGTTCTGTTTTCTCGATCCGGTTTTCAGCAGCGGGCTGATGCTCGCGCTGAAGAGCGGGGTGCTCGCGGGCGACGCGGTTCACGCGGCGTTGGTGGCGCGGGATTTTTCGCCGGCGCGGTTTGCGGAGTACGCGGCGACGCTGCGGCAGGGCATCGAGAATATGCGCAAATTGGTGTACGCGTTTTACAATCCGGACTTCTCGTTCAAGGAAGTCATCATGAAATATCCCGACGCCGCGGGCGACCTCACCGACTGCCTGAGCGGCGACGTGAACAAGGATTTGAGCCGCTTGTGGCGGTGGATTTCGGAGTTTGTGAAATTGCCGGAGGACCTGCCTGTCGGCGCGCCCCTGCAGGATGCGCGCGCGAAGGCGACGGCATAATTGAAGCCACGGATGAAACACGGATTGAACACGGAAGCGGTGGCGAAGCGGTGCAAAGTTTTTCCGTGTTTCATCCGGGTTCAATCCGTGGCTAAAAACTCCGCGTGAACATCGTCCAGCTCACTCCCGGCGCGGGCGGCATGTATTGCGGGAATTGTTTCCGCGACAATGCCCTCGTGGCGGAGTTGCGTCGGCAGGGTCACGCGCCGCTGCTGGTGCCGTTGTATCTGCCGATGACGCTCGACGAGGAGAATCAGGGCGCGGCGACGCCGATTTTCTTCAACGGGATCAACGTTTACCTCGAACAGATTTTCCCGCCGTTCCGGCGCGCGCCGCAGTGGCTGCACAATCTGCTGGCGGCGCCCGCGCTCTTGAAACTCGCCGCGGGTCGCGCGGCGAAAACGCGCGCGGCGGAGGTCGGCGACCTGACGCTCTCGATGCTGCGCGGCGAGGAGGGCAATCAAGCGCGCGAGCTGGAGCAGTTGACCGCGTGGCTGCGGACGCAGCCGAAACCCGACGTGGTCTGCCTGTCGAACGCGCTGCTCGTCGGCCTCGCGCGGCGGCTGCGGCGCGAGCTGGGCGCGAGCGTGGTTTGCACGTGGCAGGGCGAGGACGCGTTTCTCGATGCGATGCCCGAGCCGGTGCGCGGCGCGGTGTGGCGGACACTCGCCGAGCGGGCGCGCGACGTGGATTTGTTCATCGCGCCGAGCCGCTATTTTGGCGAACTCATGGCGCAGCGGCTCGGACTCGCCGCGGACCGTTGGCGCGTGGTGCCGAATGGAATCAATCTCGACGGCTACCACGCGGCCGCCGTCGCGCCCGAACCGCCGGCGCTCGGATTCTTCGCGCGAATGTGCCCCGAGAAGGGGCTGGACACGGTGGTCGATGCGTTCCTCGAAATTCGCAAACGCGGGCGCGTGCCGAAGCTGCAACTGCGCCTCGGCGGCGCGTGCGGGCCGGGCGATCAGGCCTTTGTCGGCAAATTAAAAGAACGGCTCGCGGCGGCGGGAGTTTCGGGCGACGCGGAGTTTCATCCGAACTTGAGTCGCGCGGAGAAGCTCGCGTTTCTGCGGTCGCTGACGGTGTTTTCGGTGCCGGCGTTGTATGGCGAGGCGTTTGGGTTGTATGTGATCGAGGCGCTGGCGGCGGGCGTGCCGGTGGTGCAGCCGCGTTGTGCGTCGTTCCCGGAACTCGTCGCGGCCACGGGCGGCGGCGTGCTGTGCGAGCCGCGCAGCGCGACGGCGCTCGCGGATGCGGTCGAGGCGCTCCTGCTCGAGCCCGCGCGCTCGCGGCAGCTCGGCGAGGCGGGGCGGCAGGCGGTCGCGAAAAATTTCAGCGTGCGCGCGATGGCGGAGGGAATGGTCGGCGCGTTCGCGGACGGAATCGCCGCGGCGCGAAAGGTTTCGGCGGGACAACGGTGACGCGAAAACTGGCCGCGCAAAAATCGGCGAAACGAAATTCAGCGAAAGCAATTGGTCATGCCCTACGAATACAAAGCGGTGCGGCGGGTCGAGTTTTCGGAAACCGATCTGGCGGGGATTGTTCACTACGCGAACTTCTTTCGTTACATGGAGACGGCGGAGCACGCGTTTTTTCGCGCCTTGGGATTTTCGATCGTGACCACGACCACGGACCCGCCGGTCGGCTGGCCGCGCGTTCATGCGTCGTGCGATTTCCGGCAGCCGCTGCGGTTCGAGGACGAGTTTGAAATCCACCTGCTCGTGGCCGAGAAGAAATCGAAGGCGTTGAGCTACGTGATCAAGTTCCGCAGACTGAACGGCCCCGCCCCGGTGGAGGTGGCGCGCGGCAAATTGACGGTGGTTTGCGTGACGCGCGACGCGCATGGAAAGATGAGCGCCGCCACGATCCCCGCGGCCATCGCCGACCAGATCGAGGTCGCGCCGGCGGAGTTGCTCGCTTGACTTTGAGTGGGGCCGAACTAGTTATTTTGAAGATTTTTCCGGCACGCACATTATGAAAACTCCTTCCACTAGTTCCGCCACCGCCACTGCTGGTGCGCGCGCTTACGCCCGACAGTTGGCCTTCACGTTGATCGAGCTGCTCGTCGTCATCGCGATCATCGGCATTCTGGCGTCCATGCTGCTGCCGGCTTTGGGTCAGGCGAAGCGGAAGGCGTTTCAAGCCAAATGCACGTCGAACATGAAGCAGGTGGCGCTGGGACTACAACTCTACACGGATGATTTCGGGGGATATTTACCTGGGTGGCCTTTGCCGGCCGCGTCTGGGCACGCACCTGGGCTGTGGTCTGGCCAGCAGGCCAGCTACAACAGCAACGCGGTCAATGAACTGGCTTACTACCTTGCGCCCTACCTTGGCTCCCCACTTCCCAAAACTGCCCCCGACTTCTGTGAAGTCATGTATTGCCCCGGCTTCAAGCGTTACACGGTAACGAATTACACGCAAAATGGACGGGTTTGTTACCAATTGGCCGGGGCGCAGTACGGTATGCCGCAGAATCCGTTCGGCTATCCGGGTAGCGCTAATACGCCAGCCTCGACGGACTATTTTCCGCAGACGTTGGATTGGGTCTCCGGCTACAAAAATCTTTCGGAGGTCGTCGCGATGGGTGAACCGGACAAGCGTTCGATCACCAACGCCGCCAATACGTGGATGGCCCAGTTGCCGGATGTCCCGGTGCATGGCTCGGTGCGCAACTTCTTCTACTTCGACGGTCATGTGCAGAC
>JAYVOY010000226.1:0-7093 GCA_043757645.1 Verrucomicrobiota bacterium | reverse complement strand
TGGACACCAACATCGAGGACGTCATGGAAATCCGCGTGTTCCGCCTGAAGCACGCCGATCCGAACGAGATGGCGGAAATCATCGCCGGACTGTTCCCGGACGAAACCCGCTCGAACAATAACAACAACAGCGGTGGCAGCGGGCGCTTCAGCTTCTTCGGCGGCTTCGGTCAAACCGGCGGCGGCGGCGGGGGCCGCGGTGGTGGTGGAGGCGGCGCGACGGGCGCCGCGGGTGATTCCAGTGAACGCGCAAAAAAGCAAAGCCGCGTCCTCGCCGTGGCCGATGCCCGCACCGCGTCCATCATCGTCAGCGCCTCGCGCAACTTGATGAAACAAGTCGAGGACATGGTCACGCAACTCGACGCGAACCCGGCCAAGAAACAAAAGGTCTTCGTCTATTCGCTCGAGAACGCCGACGTGCAGGAGGTCGAGACCGTCCTCAAGGCGCTGTTCGAAAGTCAGTCCGGCCGCAACTCGCGCTCGACCTCGGGCACCACACAAAACAACGCCCTCAGCAATCGCGCCGGCCAGAATCAAACCCAAGGCGCGGGCAGCCGCGGCGGCTCCTCCGGCCTCGGTGGTGGTGGCGGCGGCGGTGGCGGCGGTGGCCGCAGCCCGACTGGATTTTGATGCCTCACCCCGCCAACCACACTTGAGCTCCATTTGCACCACGTCATGAAACCAAACTTCCTCCCGCACCTTCGCGTCGCGCTGTTCGCTGTCGTCCTCGCGCTTTTCGCCGCGCCGGTCGCCGCGCAATTTTTCCCGCAACCGGGCGGCGGTGGCGGCGGCGGCACCTCCGGTCGCAGCAGCCGCTCCGGCGGCTCCGGCGCGGGCGCGCGCGATTACCAGAACAACACCGAAATCGGCCAGGCCACCATTTCCAGCGACCCCGAGGCGCGCAAAATCATCATCGTCACGGACGACGAGACCAACCTCCAGATCAAGGAAATCATCTCCAACCTCGACCGCCCGAAACCGCAGGTGTTGATCAAGGTTGTGTTCGTGGAAATCCAGCACAACAAGGCCTCGGACATTGGTCTCGAGGGCGGCTTCGGCCGCAACCTCGGCGGTGGAAACACCGGCAGTGTCGTCAACGCCTTCGGCCTCTCGGGCTTGAACAGCGCCGCGACCGGCGCGGTGCAGAACGCCTTCGGCCAGGGCGTGCAAAGCTTCGCCGCCGCCAATCCGATCACCGCGCCGGGCGCTGGTTTGTACCAAATTCTTGGCCGCGATTTTCAAGTCACGCTGCGCGCCATCGCGCAGGCGGGCAACGCCGAGGTTGTCTCGCGGCCCTCGATTCTCGCGCGCAACAACCAGCCCGCGACGATCACCGTCGGCAAATCCGTGCCGCTCATCACGAACGTCCGCTTCGATTCGCTCGGCAATCAAATCAGCTCAATCGCCTACACCGACGTTGGCGTGATTCTCAAGGTCACGCCCTTCATCACGAAAGACGGCCTCGTCGAAATGATCATCGCGCCCGAGCTGTCCTCCGTGTCGCTGACCGATCAGCAGGTCATCGCCAACGGCGTCAGCGCGCCCGCGATTGACAAGCGCTCCGCCGACACCGTGGTCGTCACGCCCGACGGCCAGACCGTCGTCATCGGCGGCTTGATGGGCCGGAGCCGCGCGCAAAACGACACGAAGATTCCGCTCCTCGGCGACATTCCGTGGCTCGGGAATTTGTTCAAACGCAAAACCAAGAGCGACGTGAAGACCGAACTCATCATTTTCCTCACGCCGCACATCATCCAAGCGCCGACGCAACTTGCCGCTGTCTCCGCCGCCGAGGTCGATAAAATGCCGCTCACGCCGAAGCAATTCTCCCCCGATGAATTGAACAAATTCCTCGAAGGACTTCCCGTTCGCCCCACGCCGCCCGAGGACGCACAAAACGAAAAAGGCGAGAAGAAGCCCGCCCCGCCGCGCCCATGAGCGAAGCCGCCCACGCCCGCCGCCGCAGTCTGACAGTCGTCGCCGCGTTGTCCGGCGTCTGGCTGCTGTTGGCGGGTTGGCAATCCGTCGAGCACACCACGGTGCGCAAATCCGCGCGCGCCGCGCTCGTCAATCGCGGCCGCGACATCACCACCACGCTCGGCCTCGTCGTCCGCTCGCAGCGCCGCTTCGGCGGCATCGTCTCGAAGGAGCGCCTCGAATCCGCGCTCGCGGAACTGGTCACGCCGGGTGAACTCAATTCCGTCGCGCTGCTCAACGCCGCCGGGGATGTCGTCGCGTCCGCCGGCGCGCCGATCAATCTCACCGCGCGCAACGTGAGCGGAAACACCGTCGTCTGGGACGAGCACGGTTTGCTCATGGCCAACCTGATTGATCTCGGCACCAATGTTTCCGGCACGAACGCGCCGCCCAATTCCCTCACCAGCACGAACCCGACGATCATCGTCACGCGCGATTTTTTCGCGGGCTTCGAGACCAATCGCCCGTCGCGTGGGACCGGTGAAGTTTCACCCGAGCGCATGAATCGCAATTCCGGCACCAACTCGTTTCGCCCGTGGTTCGGCGGTTGGAATTCCACCAACGGCACGCCGCGCCCGCCGCCGCGCCCGCCGTGGATGAGCGAGGCCGATTACCAATCGCTCATTCAGCGCCAGGGCCTGCACAGCATTGTGATCGCGATGTCGGCGGAGACCTTGCAACGGGCGCTCCAGCGCGACCTTTGGCAGCGGCTCGTCATCGGCCTGCTCGCGGCGATTTCCGTCATCGGCTCCGGCCTCGCGTGGCGCAATCTCGTGAAATCCTCCGAACTGCAACTCCGCCTCGTGCGCGCGAGCGAGCTGAATCTGCACCTCAAGGAAATGAACCTCGCCGCCGCCGGCCTCGCGCACGAGACGCGCAACCCGCTCAACATCGTCCGCGGCCTCGCGCAGATGATTTCCAAGGAGGCCAATGTGCCCGCCGAAATTCAGCGCCGCTCGCGCGAGATCATCGCCGAGACCGACCGTGTCACCGCGCAGTTGAACGAGTTCATCAACTACTCGCGCCCGCGCGAAGTGCGCCGCACCGTCGTTTCCTTTGATGCCATCGCGGGCGAGGTCATCCGCGCCCTCGGTTACGATCTCGAGGAAAAATCCCTCGCCATCGCCGCGCCCGCGACGGGAATTTCCGTCGAGGCCGATGAACAACTGCTGCGGCAAACACTGTTCAATCTGCTCCTCAACGCCATTCAAGCCGTCGCGCCCAAGGGCGAAATCATCCTCAACGCCACGCGCTCCGGCCCCGAGGAGGCCACGCTCGAAATCCGCGACAACGGCCCCGGCGTCCCGCCCGAGCAGCGCCAGGCGATCTTCAAGCCCTACGTCACGACCAATCAGAAGGGCACCGGCCTCGGCCTCGCCGTCGTGCAACAAATCGTCTCGGCGCACGGCTGGGAAATTGTTTGCCTCGGCAATGAGCCGCGCGGCGCGATCTTCCGCCTCCGCCACGTCCGCCTCGCGCGGGCGAATGGTTAACGCCGAACTCCGAAACAGAACCGCAGTGAACGCGCGGAAAGGCGTGCCGATGTGGAGGGGAGGCGGGTGTGCAGAAGCAACGCCGTGGTCCGCGTGCTAACGTCGCGCTGCGGTTGGTGCTCCGCACACAGCCGCGCCCCCACCCACAACTTCCGCCGGCACGACACGCGGCAATGGCACGCAATTTTTCCCGCGCACCCGCTCTTTCCGCCCCAATTTAAATGGGGGTGAAATCCGTTGACGCTCCCCCACCCCTTACCTAAATTCGCGCCGCGTTTGCCGGGCCACCACCACTCTTGCAGCACATTTTGACCGAAATAATTTTTACCGCATGACCACTCCCGCCGCTCCCACCAAAGGTCTTGAAGGCGTTGTCGCCGCCTCGACCCGCCTCAGCGATGTCCGTGGCGACATCGGCCAGTTGATTTACTGCGGTTACAACATCGACGAGCTGGCGGGCAACGTGACCTACGAGGAGATCGTGCATCTGCTGCATCACAATCACCTGCCAAACCGCCGTGAACTCGACGAGCTGAAGACCACGCTCGCGGGCTTCCGCGACCTGCCCAGGGGCATCATCGACATCATCCAGACCTTCCCGAAAACCACGCCGCCGATGCACGCCATCCGCACCGCGGTGAGCGCGCTGGGCTGCTTCGACACGACGGCCGAGGATGATTCGCAGCACGCGCAACGGCGCAAGGCGCTCCGCCTCATCGCGCAGATTTCCGTCGTCACCGCGTATTTTCACCGGCATCGGCAAGGACTGCCGCTCATCGCGCCCGATCCGAAATTGGGTGAGGCGGCGAACTTCCTCTGGATGATCAACGGCACGCGCCCGACGCCCGACATGGAGGCGACGATGGATGTTTGCTACGTGCTGCACGCGGACCACGGGATGAACGCCTCGACCTTCAGCGCGCGCGTGACGATCGCGACGCTGAGTGACATGTATTCGGCGATCACCACCGCGATTGGCACGCTCAAGGGACCGCTGCACGGCGGCGCGAACGAGGGCGTGATCAAGATGCTCCAGGAAATCGGCTCGCTCGACAAAGTGGACGCCTACATCGAGGACGCGCTGGCGCAGAAAAAGAAAATCATGGGCATCGGCCATCGCGTTTACAAAGTGCTCGACCCGCGCGCGCCGCATCTCAAGCGCATGGCGCAGAAACTCAGCGGCCAGCTCGGCGAACCGAAGTGGATTCAAATGAGCGAGCGCATCGCCGACCTGATGCTCGAGCGCAAGCAACTCCACGCGAACGTCGATTTCTATTCCGCCACGGTCTATTACTCCCTCGGCATCCCGACCGATTTGTTCACGCCGATCTTCGCGATCTCGCGCACGAGCGGCTGGACGGCGCACGTCCTCGAACAACTCGCTGACAACCGCCTCATCCGCCCGCAATCGATTTACACGGGGACGGTCGGGTTGAAGGTGGTGCCGGTCGAACAACGCTAGGCGAGGTTCTCTGAAACAACCAGTTCTGTAAACTAGTTGCATGAAAGTTCAAACTATCGGCGCTTTTGAGGCCAAAACGCGGCTTTCTGAACTGCTGGAAAAGGTGCAGCGCGGCCAGGTGTTTTGCATCACCCGGCGCGGCCAGCCGGTTGCGGAGTTGCGCCTGCCCTCGCCGCCGGAATCCAGCGCCCCGCCCGCCCGGGCGGTTTCGTTGTCCAGCCGGTTCGCCGCGCTCCGCGCCAAGGTGAGGCCCGGCCTCTCGTCCCGCGAGATGATCACCCTTGGCCGCCGGTGATGAACTGCGTGCCCGATGCCTCTTTCGTCGCGGGCTGGCTGCTGCCAGACGAGGCCACCCCCGCCAAAGCCCGGCTGCTGACGGCCAGCGAGGCGGGGCGCGTGGAACTGCATGTGCCCCACCTGTGGATTTACGAACTCGGCAATCTGTTGTTGATGGCACACCGGCGCCGGCGATTGACTGCAGAGCAACTGGCCGAGGCCGAGGCCAGTTATGCCGCCGTGCGCTGTGTGTTCCACGATCAGACGGATGCGGTTTGCCGGCACCGGATCATGCAACTCGCGCGGGCACATCAATTGACCTCGTATGACGCCGCCTATCTGGAGTTGGCCGATCGCCTACGCGCGCCACTGTTGACAGAAGACGGCGCTTTGTTGAAAGCCGCCCGGAAGGAAAATGTAGAGACAAGTTTGCGATTTTAACCCCATGAACATCCACGAATACCAAGCCAAACAACTCCTCGCTCAATACGGTGTCGCCGTGCCCGCGGGCGCGCCTTGCAAGACGGTCGAGGAAGCCCGCGTCGCGGCGGAAAAACTCTTCGCCGCCGGCCACAAACTCGCCGTCATCAAGTCGCAGATTCACGCGGGGGGACGCGGCAAGGGAACGTTCAAACACGGTTTTCAGGGCGGCGTGAAGCTCGCGAAGTCCGTCGCCGACGCGGTGAATTTCGCCGACAATATGCTCGGCAAAACGCTCGTCACCAAGCAGACCGGACCCGAGGGGCGCGTCGTCAGCACGATCCTCGTCGCCGCGGCGGAGGACATTAAAAAGGAATTTTATTTGGCGGTGCTGCTCGATCGCGCCAACTCGCGTCCGCTCATCATGGCCAGCACCGAGGGCGGCGTGGACATCGAGGAAGTCGCGGAGAAGACGCCCGAGAAAATCATCAAGGAACACGTCGATCCCGCGCTCGGCTTCCAGCCGTGGCAGGGCCGCAAAATCGCCGCCGCGCTCGGCCTCAAGGGCGACCTCGCGGCGCAGGCCGGCAAGCTCCTCGCGGGCGTTTACAAGACGTGGTGGGAATGCGATGCCGCGATGGTCGAGATCAATCCGCTCTGCGTCTGCGTCGGCCCCGACGGCAAAGAAAAGCTCATCGCCGTCGATGCCAAGATCGGCCTCGATGACAACGCGCTTTACCGCCACAAGGACATTCAGGAAATGCGCGACCTCGCCGAGGAATCGCCGCTCGAAATCGAGGCCAGCAAATTCAACCTGAATTACATCAAGCTCGACGGCTCCATCGCCTGCCTCGTCAACGGCGCCGGCCTCGCGATGGCCACGATGGACATCATCGGACACTTCGGCGCGAACCCCGCGAACTTCCTCGACGTCGGCGGCGGCGCCAGCAAGGAACAGGTCACGGCCGCCTTCAAAATCATCCTCAGCGATCCGTCGGTGAAGGCCATCTTCGTGAACATTTTCGGCGGCATCATGGATTGCAACGTCATCGCCACCGGCATCGTCGCGGCAGTGAAGGAGACGGGCTTGAAACTCCCGCTCGTCGTCCGCCTCGAAGGCAACAACGTCACCGCCGGCAAGAAGACGCTGGCTGAATCCGGCCTCACCCTCATCACCGGCGACTCGATGGCCGACGCGGCGCAGAAGGTGGTCAAGACCGTGGGAAAATAGTCATGCCTGTGAAGTGCGAACCTGTTCCGCAATTGGAGTTGGAAGTCCGACACCAAAACGGAACGGTGCATCCACTTGATTCCGCGGACGAGGTTCAACTGCACTACGAAAACAAATGTGGGCACCTCTATCTGGGGGATTCGCTCGATTGGCTGAAGGGTTTGAAAACGGAGACGGTTGATCTCGTCTTCGCTGATCCGCCCTACAACATCAACAAGGCGGACTGGGACAATTT
>JAYVOY010000225.1:0-7183 GCA_043757645.1 Verrucomicrobiota bacterium | reverse complement strand
GAGCGTCCCAGCGGTCGGTGGGTGCGGCATCCAATGTTGGGTGGACCTGCTGGAGTAGGGAAAACCAGCCTGGACACGCCATAAAAATGCCTTTCTTTAGAGTTGCCACCACCTGCAAGTAACCCGGTTGCGCTCGTCGCTCGATTGGAGAGAGCCACTGCCTGCCAATTGAATTGCCTTTGGTTTTTGACCGGCCGGATTATCCCCCAGTGGACTATGGTGGACACGCGGCGGCGAAAGTGACACTCTGGCGAACCTGCTTATGAATAGACCGTCTCTTGAATCAGAAAGAACGCACCCGGTGACCACTTGGGCGGGCGACTGGCCTTTTACGGTTGGAAATCATCGTGCTTATGGGGCGGTGGATAGGTAAGACCGAATGATCGCCGACAGCCAATCTCCGGTGGCCTTCTTGGTCTTTAACCGCCCTGACTGCACGCGGCGGGTCTTTGCCGCCATCCGCGCGGCCCGGCCGCCCAAGCTTTTGGTCGTCGCCGATGGGCCGCGCGCCGGCCATGCCACCGACGAGGCCAATTGCTGCGCGGTGCGGGCCATCATTGAGGGTGGGGTGGATTGGGAGTGTGAGGTGCTCACCCATTTTTCGCCGACCAATCTCGGCTGCCGGCAGCGCGTGGCCAGCGGCTTGGATTGGGTTTTTGCACAAGTCGAACAAGCCATCATCCTGGAGGACGACTGCCTGCCAGCCCCGGAATTCTTCGTGTTTTGCGCCCGGATGCTGGAGCGTTTCCGAGAGGATGACCGCGTGCTGATGATTGGCGGGACTAATTATCTCCTGAATGAGATGCAATTGCCCGAGAGTTATTTCTTTTCCCGCTACTTCGCCATCTGGGGCTGGGCCACCTGGCGGCGCGCGTGGCGGCTATACAATCGCCAGATGGACGGCTGGCCAGCCATGCGGGACGCCGGAGGCTTGCGCGGATTTTATCCGCAGGAATTCATGGTCAACTACATGACCCGACTCTTCGACGCTGGCGTCCAGCCTGGATGCAATACTTGGGACATTCAATGGTTTTATACTTGCCTAACCAATAAAGGTCTGTCGATCGTGCCGCGCGTGAACCTAATCTCGAACATTGGCCTCGTGGGCACCCATACCAGCGATGATCATAGCAACCATAATTTCCCCGTGTTTCCTTTCGACGCGGTTAACTTAGTTCACCCGTCCCTAGTGGCCCCCCATCCCGACTACGATGTGGCGTTTTACGAACGCAAACTCAAACCCGTAACGAGGCTGGACCGCTGGCGCGCCAAACTAGGCCGCTGGCGCGCGAAACTGGTCGGCTAATCGAATCCACCATGAATCCCACCGACCACACCCCCATTCCCTGCCGGGTCTGCGGTGCCGCCTCAACCTATTTATTTGCCCAGACACTCTTGGGAAAACATCGGGCTTCTTACTACCGTTGCGATGGTTGCGGCCACGTGCAAACGGAGCAACCACACTGGCTGGAGGAGGCTTATCAGAACCTAACTTTCCACCGTGACGTCGGCATGGTCGGGCGCTCGATCAACACCGCGCGCACCACCACGGCCCTGGCTTGGAGGCTCGACCTGGGCCGCGAGGAACCCTGTCTGGATTGGGGTGGCGGCACCGGACTCTTTGTCCGCGTCTGCCGGGACTATGGGTTGAACTATTTCTATTACGACCGCTACGCCCGGAATATTTTCGCCAGCGGCTTCGCGGTGCAGAATCCCGCGGTGGAGAAAAGCTACGCGCTGGTCAGCGCATTTGAAGTGGCGGAGCACCTGCCCGACCCGATCCGTGACTTCGGGGAGATTCTGCGGCTTGCCCCGCGATTCTTACTCTTCTCGACACTGCTCTATCAAGGGCAAGGCTCGGACTGGTGGTATTTTCTGGACGATGGCCAGCATGTCGCATTCTACACCCGTCGGAGCTTGGAAATAGTCGCGGCCCGGTTTGGTTATGTGCTGACCACCAATGACTGCGACCTCCATCTCTTCGCCAGGGAATCCTATTCGCATCGATTGCTGGATGGCGCGCAGAAGCACGCGGAGAAGCTATCGGAGCGGTACAAGAAAAAACACGGCTCCCGGCTGCAGGCGGATTTCGGGCAGATGAGCCGGCTGGCTAGCGCGGCCTACACGCCGACGGGCGCGGAGCCGTTATGAGTGCCAACACAGCCCGGCCGCCGCTGCCGGTTTTCTACGATGACCAAGTATTTCAAACCCAGGTGGCCGGCGGGATTTCGCGATACTTTTGCGCGCTCACGCGCCAGTTCGCCTCGGGCACCCGGGTGTGCCCCATCTTATTCGCAGGAATTACCCGGAATATCTACGCGCACAAGCTGGCGAGCGCGGGCGAATCGCCGGTAACCTACCTGCGCCGACACGACCACCTGCGGATAAACTCCCTCGTGGCGCGACTCTCCCGGTTGTGGGGCAGGTGGGAATTCCTCCGCGCGCGGCGACGCCACGGTCGGGTTATCTATCATCCCACCTATTATGATCTCGATCCTTTTCTAGTCCGCCGCGCGGCGGCGACGGTCGTGACTTTCTACGATCTCATTTTGGAGCGCCGGGAAGTAACCGACCAGTCGGGAACGCTTGCAGCCAACCCGGCCATCGCGCAACGCCGCGCGGCCTTCCTACTGGCGGACGCGGTATTGGCAATCTCGGCTGCCACCAAGGCGGACCTCGAACAGTTCTATCCGCCGGCTCCAGGGAAAATCACTATTACCCATCTAGCCGCGGAATTGGACGCGGCGCGAGCGGCGGCGGTGCCAGCCGAGCCTTTACCCGCCCGCTTCTTTCTTTTTGTAGGCAATCGCGAGGGCTACAAAAATGGTTTGGCGGCGCTGGGCGCCTTTGCCCTGCTGGCGCGGAGCAATCCCGAATGTTCCCTTGTTTATTTCGGTGGCGGGCGGGCGCGAACCGAGGAGGAAGGATTGATCCGTGAGCATCAGTTGGCGGGGCGGGTGCATTTTTGGAGCGGGGAGGATGACCAACTCTTGCTTCATTACCGCGCGGCAGTGGCACTGATTTATCCCAGTGCTTGGGAAGGTTTCGGCCTGCCTATATTGGAAGCCATGGAACTCGGTTGTCCCGTCATCACCGCGCGGAATAGCAGCCTGCCCGAGGTCGGCGGTGACGCGGTGCTCTACATTTCCCCGGATAACTCCAAGGAACTGGCGCAACAAATGGAACTACTGCTGACCAACCCGGCGCGGCGGGAACAACTCGTCCAAGCTGGATTGCTTCAGAGTCGCAAGTTTTCCTGGGCGGCCACCGCGGCGCGAACGGCGGATGTTTACGAAGAGCTTCTGGCGCGCAAGATTGATTCTAGGGACACCTGACCGCGCGCTGTTAAGTTCCCATGTCCACTCTAGGCGTAATCATCCCCACCAAGAATTCGTTGGCCTATCTACCGCGGCATCTGGGGCAAATGTCGGCGTGGCTCGATTTGGCGACGGAGGTGGTGGTGGTGGACAGCCATTCGCGCGACGGAACCTTCGAGTATTTTCAGCAGCACCTGCACCATCCCAAGCTCCGCTTGCTCACGCATCCACCCGGACTCTATGAGTCGTGGAATTTCGGGGTGCAAACTCTGACCACCGATTTCGCCTACCTCGCGACCGTGGGCGACACGATCACGCGCGCGGGGTTGCAGCAATTGATAACCATCGCGGAGAAGCACGGCACCGATGTCGTGATGAGCAAACCGACCTTTCGCCGCGCGGACACCGGCGCGGCGGAGCACATCACGTGGCCAGTGGATGATATTTTGGCGCATCACGCGGGCGCGGGCGCGTGTCGCTTGCGGCCGCTGGAGATGCTCGTTTATGCCGCTGGCCATTCCGGGGTAGGTCTTCTTGGCAGCACTGCCAGCAACCTTTATCGCACGACGACGTTGCAGCGGTTTCCGTTTCCCCTCGAATTCGGCAAGGCCGGCGATGGGGCGTGGGCGGTGATGCATGCAGCGGACGTGAGTTGGAGTGTGACCCCCGAGGTGTTCACGGAATTTCTGTTGCACCCGACATCCGCTTCCCCGACGGAGAGGCAACGTTTGGCCGACGCGCAGAGTTTGGACCGCTTGCTCGCGGATCGAGTGGTGATCGGCGTGCGGCAAGGTCAACTCGTGGAAACACAACTTCAAGCCCTTCACTTCCCCGAACTACTCGCCGCAGCCAGCGCGTGGATGGAGTGCAAACAGACGTACGATCAGGCACGACAGGCGTGGCTGCCCTGGTCGCTCACGTTGTCCGGGTGGCAGGCGCGTATGCGTCGCAACCGCGCGCGGCGCGAATTAGACCGGCTGAAGGAACAGTCGCTGCGCCTGCTCCTGACGTGACTAGGGAACGCTCATCCATCCAAACCAAACGCAGTCCCACATTAACTCAAACTCGTTCTTTAGAGCGGAGATCGGCCAAACGCCGACGTGCGAGACGCCACTGCCGAAGCGGCGTCGCAAGGTGCATTTTGCGAAACAACTCCAGCCGTTCAAAAATAGTACTCATCTGGAAATCCGCTTCTTTCGGGACATACCAGTTGTTCATTGTCGTGCGCTTCACCAGTCTGTATCCGTGCTCAGTCAAGTACCGATGTTTGTCGAGGTTTCGCACAGTGTCCTCCACAAGGATCAAGGTGGGATGGTATCGCTCCAGCGAAAATCCTTGTAACACTTCCAACTCGTGCCCCTCAACGTCGATAGACACGAAATCCACTTTGGGATGGCCCTCCGTGGCTAATATATCGTCCAGCGTTGAGACACGGACTGTTTCCTTTTTGCCGAAGCTTACCCCTTGCGTATCAGCTTGTGGATCGATGGAGGAAAATCCGTCGAGATTAGCGATGTGCAGGGTTGTGGTGCATGGCCGCCCCGGAGCGCTACAGGCGACGTTATATGCTTTCGACGCCGGACGTTCACGCAGCAATTTTTCATAGTAAGCAGACTGCGGCTCGACTAAGAGTCCGCGCCACCCGTTCCGCTCCAAAAGCCACGTCTGCGAACCGTTAATCGGATCATTGGCACCCACTTCCACAAAAAAGCCTTCGCGCCGATGCTTGAAGAACTCCAGTATCAGTGCTTTTTCCAGTGCTTCACGACGTTGCGTGTCGTCAACAACTTTGGCTTCATTCATTGGATCATCACGGTAGCGGCACCCATCGTTTTGCCAAGGTTATTGAGGTGTCATACCCAGCCGCCGCCGCAACCACGCCCGCACCGCTTTCCAATTGCGCGAGGCGTAGCGCGCCGTGACGCGCCGCAGTTCAAACGCCGGCGTCTCCGCCGTGTTCACGCCGAACTGCGTGGTGCAGGCGCTCGCGTAACCGGCCGCCGCCACCGCGTCGCGGACCGCGGGATTCCAGTCGCCGTACGGATAACAAAAGTGCGTCACGGGCACGCCGAATTGATCCTCCAATTTTTTCCGGCTCGCCGTGATTTCCTCGCGCGCGGCGGCCAGCGGAATTTGGTTCAGGTGCGGATGCGTCAGCGTGTGCGAGCCGATCGCGTGCCCGGCGGCGAGCCACTCGCGCACCTGCGCCGCATCCATCAACGGCTCGCGGGCCTCGCCTTCGCGCTCTTCCCATCCGTTGGTTTTGCCGAGCAAATCCGCGACGAGAAATTGCATCGCGCGAAACCGATGCTCGGCCAGCGGCGCAAGCGCGTGCGCGAACACGTTGCGAAACCCGTCATCAAACGTGATCCCCACCCGCGCATCTGCGGCGCGCGAAAACGGCACGACCTCCGCATAAGCCGGCGCGGCAAATCCCGCCGCCGCGAGTTCCGCGATCTGCCGTTGGAACAATTGCGGGCTGACGTACAAGCCCTTCAAACGCACGCGCGCCGGACGCGGACCGACCTTGTGATACGTGAGGACGGGCGTTCCGGCGCGAAACAATTCCCGGAACGGTGGCAGCGAAGAATAATAGTTCAGCACGGGGCGGAATTTGTAGCGGCTCGCGCGGAGAAACAAAATCCGATTTGCGGAGCAGGCGCGCCGCCGTCTCGGCGGCTCACGATGTGGTCGTCCCACAGCAGCCACCCTCTTCCATACATTTGGGTCAGCATTCGGACCGAACTCCAAAATAAAAACGCACGAACCGAACGGGCACGCGGGCTGGGGGGCGCGGCGTTTCCTCTCAACCCGCGCGGGCCTGCTTCCGAGTTGGAATGCGGTCAACCTTCTGAAGCGCTGGGTAATGACCACACGCATCTCCGTGTGGACGGCCTGAGCCGCCGAGACGGCGGCGCTCCGACCGTGTCACGTCTCAGTGTGGCTCACTCACCCGGCGGCAGCAGCGCGCGATACAATTCCAACACGCGCCGCGCGTTGGTCTGGATGGAAAACCGCTCCGCCACGCGCTCGTGCAATTGCCGCCGTTCCGCCTCGCCGAGCAACGGATGCGCCGCCCACACTCGCAGGGCTGCGGCCAGTTCCTCAAGCGAATCGGGTTTCACCAATTGTCCGTAAGCGCCCGCTTGAAACGCCTCCGGGATGCCGTCCAGCGCCGACGCCACGACGGGCTTGCCGCACGCCAGCGCCTCGAGCACCACGCCCGGAAACGCCTCTGTGCCCACCGCCGGATGCACGAGACAATCGATCGCATTCATCGCCAGCGGCATCTCGTGGCAGTACGGCGTGAGCCACGCCTTGCCTGCCAGCCCGAGTCGCGCGATGTCCGCGCGCAACTGCTCCGCCAGCGTGCCGCGCCCGACGATCAGGAAACGCGCGTGCGGAATTTCGGCGTGAACCCGCGCCGCCGCCGCGAGAAATTCCCGCTGCCCCTTGCCCCGCGGCAACGCGTAACCACCCACCACCGCGAAGACAAAATGCCGCGGCTCGACGCCCCATTCCGCGCGCAGCGCCGCGCCGTCCAGCGGACGAAACCGATCCGTATCAATGCCGCCGTGAATCGTGCGGATCTTGCCGAGGTCGCCGCGAATCGGCCCGCGCGCGTGGCGTTCCGGCTCCGGTGAATCCGGCTCGTAAACGCCCTCGCGCAACACGCGCGCGACGAAGTCCGACACCGCAATCACCGCGTCGCACTGGCCGAGCATGAACCGCCGGCTGCCCCACGAGCCGGGGCTTTTCGCGAGGTGCCGCGTGAGCACAATCTTCGGCCGCACGCCGGAAAGCCGCGCCGCCAGAATCGTCGGCCAAATGTCGCGACCGTGATGACCGTGGACGATTTGGATTTT
>JAYVOY010000224.1:0-7187 GCA_043757645.1 Verrucomicrobiota bacterium | reverse complement strand
CCGGCGTCCGCGGCGGAGGGCGTGGTCACCGCGGACGGCGCGGGCGTTTCCGCCGTTTCGCGCGACGCCTCGACGCGCGGCGGCAGCAAGTGCGCGGGCAGCGTCTTGAGCACCACGTCCTCCATCACGCGCGTCGGGATGACGAGGATGTGCGTGTAGCCAATGACGCTGAGGGTGTGCTGGAGCGTGACCGGCTGATCCTTGTGGAGCCAGTTGTGGGCGATTTCCGCAAAACCGTATTCGCGGCCCGCGCCGAGATAATTCAAGGTGTGCTGACCGTGGCCGAATTTCTCACTGAGCCGCGCGAAGCCCGAACGGATGAGCACGACGCCGTTCGGATAATCGCCCTCGCTGGCGATGACCGTTTCCTGCGGTTTGCCGGAGTTCACGGACATTTTGTAATCACCCGACCACTCGTAATCGCCGTAGGTGCCGAACTCCGTCTCGGCCATCACGCGGTTGAAATCCTCGACCGTGAGATGTCGCAGGTAGGGAATCTCGCGCAAGTGCGAGGCGAGCGCGCGTTCGCGGTAGATGCGGTCGATGTGCTTTTGCAGGCGGTCATCGTTCTTCATCAGGTCGCGGAAACCCTGCCAGCGAATCTCGAGCATCTCGGTCGGTTCCTGTGCGGCGAAGACAGTCGCGCTGCGGGGCGCGCGGCTCAACGCGGCCAGCTCACCAAAAATCGCGCCCGCGTGCATCTCCGCCGTTTTGTGCTCGTCGAGAAGGGTGGGAATGTCCTGGAGAAAAACCTTCACGCGGTCGCTGCGGTTTGGCATCGAAAACGTGCGCGCCGGGGCCGCGACGTTCGCCTGCGGCCGCAACTGCTCCTTCGTGCGCACCTCTGGCTCGCGCGAGTTGGACCACAGTTGCGCGAGCGATTTGAACCAGTCGAGCTTGCGGGGTTCGCGGCGGCCGAGCACCGCGGGCGGCAGGCCCGGTTGCAACACGACGCGGGCGGAACCGCTCAACACCAGATACGCCGACGTGCCGTAGTCGCCGGCGCGCACGATGATTTCGCCGGCGCTGAATTTCAGGATGCGCGTGTCGTGCTTGAGGATGTCCGCGAGCGACGCCCGTTTGGGAAAACGGTTCGCGTCCATCTCGGAAAACGGCGCGACGGACAGCAACCGCGCGACATCCGCGTCGGTCATCTTGGGATCGAAGGGGGCGTCCCAGCGCTGCGGTTTGGCCAGGAATTGGGGGGCGTCGGTCATGGCGCGAGGGGGAGAAATTTCCCGAAAAGCAAACGTTCGTGCGGTGAACCGCTGGAGCTTGGTCGGAGCGCCGAGCACCGGCTCGGCGCGAACGGGACCTCTGTGGGCTCGCCGAGCCGGTGCTCGGCGCTGCGGTTCCGGGGAAGAATGTGAGGCGTGTCGATCATGTCACCACGAGCGTAACGAGGTCACGCGTCGAGCACGAGGTCGCCGGTCGGTTTGGCGATGCAGGTGAGGCACGAGCCGGCCTCGGGGGGAGCGTCCGGATCCTTGGTGTGTTTGAACGCGCCGTTTTTCACCGCGACGACGCACGAACCGCAGCCGCCCGTGCGACAGCCCGAATCGATGCGCACGCCCTGTTGCTCCGCGAATTTCAGCAGGTTGGCCGCGGCGGGATTCCAGTTACATTTTTTGTTGCTCTTGGCAAACGTGACGACGAAGCGCGACAGCATCGCGGTGTCGCTCTCCGAGGGCGGCGGTTCACTTTGCTTCTTCACCACCGTCGCGGGACCGAAGGCTTCGTAGTGAATGTTCTTTTCGGGCACGCCCCACGTTTCGAGACCCTCGTTGAGCGTCTGCATGAACGGCCCCGCGCCGCAGAGGTAATACTCGTAGTTGTTCGACGGCAGCAATTCTTTGAGCAACTCCGGCGTCACGCGCGTGGCGTGGTGGTAATCGCGGCCCTGCACGTCGCCGGGATCGGGCCGGCTGTAGCACACGTGCAGGCGGATGTTGTCGTTCGCCTCGGCAAGATTGCGGATTTCCTCCTGGAGCATGTGCTCCTTGCGACTGCGCACGCCGTAGAAAAACCACACCTCGCGCTTCGACCCGCTCGCCGCCACGGCCTTGGCCATGCTCAACATCGGCGTGACGCCAATGCCGCCGCCTAGCAGCACGATCGGCGTGGGCTTGTTCAGGTCCAGATAGAAATGCCCCGTCGGCGCCTTCACGTTGAGGATGTCGCCCTCCTTGAGCACGTCGGAAAAATAGCTCGAAGCCACGCCCGGCGGCAGTTCGCGCCGGTCCGGCGGCGGGCCTTCGCGCTTGATCGTGACGCGGTAGTGCGTGGGGTGAATCGGCCCGTCGCTCAACGAATAGCAGCGCACCACCGGCTTGTCGCGGCCGGGAATGTCGAGCGAGAAGGTGAGATACTGGCCGGGCTTGAAGGCCGGCAGCGGCTTGCCATCGTGCGGCGCGAGGTGAAAGGAAAACACGCCGTCGCACTCCTTGATTTTTTTCGCGACGGTGAATTTGCGCAGCCCGTTCCAGAGTGACTTCGCCGTCTCCTTGTCCTGCCAGTCGGCCTTCGCGGATTTCACGAGCAGTTCCATCCGTTCGCGTGCGAACCGCTGCTGGTCGCTCTCGGCGGCGAGCCGGCGCACGGACGAGACGAGCATCACGAGGGTTTGCGCGACAAGCGCGCCGACGAGGACGCAGCCGAGCAGCAGGCCGAGATTTCCACCGAGCGCCGCTTGTGCGTGTTCAATGAGGGATTGCATTCGGATGGGCCTTCACCTAACAAAAGGCCCGTGGCGAGTAAACCTATTAATCCCTCCGGACGCTCGATAATTCTGTGTTTTCTCGCGTTCACCACGCTCGCGACCGCCGCGGCCGCGGCGGAAAATCCCCTCCCCGCCGCGCCCCGCTTTGTCGGGATGCAATCGTGCGGCTCCGCGGGCTGCCATGGCGGCGCGGGGGAAATGCGGCACCAAGTCGATCTCTGGACGCGGCTGGATTTCCACTCGAAATCCGCGCACACGCTCACCTCCGCGCGCTCCGAGCAAATCGCCCGGGCCGCCGGGATCAAGGACGCGACGCAGAGCGCGCGCTGCACGACCTGTCACGCGCCGTTTCACGAAGTGCCCGCCAAACTCTTCGCCACCGAGATCAAACCCACGGTCGGCGTCTCATGCGAAAACTGCCACGGCCCCGCTGAACGCTGGCTCCTCTCGCACACGCGCAAGGATTTTTCCCATGCCGAAAAAGTCACGGCCGGCCTGCGAGATTTGCGCGACCTGACCGTCCGCGCCAACGCCTGCGTCGCGTGCCATCAAACGGTCGAAACCCCGCTGGCCACCGCCGGCCATCCCGAATTAATCTTCGAACTCGACGGCCAGAGCGTGACGCAACCGCGCCACTGGAAGGAGCGCGGCCATTATCACGGCGCTCAGGCGTGGCTCGTCGGCCAGGCCACCGCGCTGCGCGAAATGAGCTGGCAGTTGTCCAGCGAACCCGCCAACGCCGCGCTCGCCGCGCGCTGGTCCGCGCTCGGGTGGCTCGCGCAAAAAATCGACGGCGTGGATCCGGCGCTGCCCTCGGCAAAATCACTCGGCACCACCGCGACTGCCGACAACGCGAAGCGCGCCCAGCAATTCGCCGCCACGCTTGCAACCGAGTCCGCCAAGCTCGAATGGTCCGCGGAACTTTCGCTGAAGCTCCTCCAGAAACTCGCGGCGACCCATGCGGAATTTCGCGAGCCGGACGCCGCGCCGTTGCTGCCAGCGCGCCGCGCCGAGCGGCTCGTGCTCGGGCTTGACCGCTTGGCGGCCTCGCTCGACCGCGGCGGAGTCGAGTCCGGGTTGAAAGAACTCTTCGCGCTCGCGCAGTCGGTTCCGGATTTTGATTCCGCAAAATTCGCCGACGCCCTCGAGAAATTCGCGCGCGCGCTGGGCGCGAACTCTGCGGCGCGCTGATCCCCGCGCCCGCGCGTTGAACCGCAACGATGCCGCAGGACCGCCGCCGTCCCAACGGGGCGAACGCGCGGAGTTTCCGCAGCCCAAAAGGCTCACGGAATCGGGAACCAAAAGCGCGCGGACAATTGGCCCCCGCGGACTTTCCCGCGCCGGGAGCCGCCGAGACGGCGGCGGGCCGCCCATTGCATGGTTACGGCTGAAGGGAGCGGGAATTCCGCGACTCCGGGGGGCGCAGTTGGCGGGAGTTCCCCAGGCGCCGCGATTTCCCGCATTGGCGCTTGAGTCGCCGCGAGATTTCCTCAATAAACCTCCCCGCATCGCGTCTGAAACCGCTCATCGCAGTGTCTCGTTAACCATGAAAAAAACTCGCATCCCCATCGCCGCCGCCCTGTTGGTGGCCGCCCTGCTGGCGACCGCCTCCGCGGCCCGCGCCCAATCCAAACTCGAACTCAAATCCGGTGATCACGTCGCCCTGCTCGGCGGCGCGCTCGCCGACCGCATGCAGCATCACGGCTGGCTGGAGACTTACATCCACGCGCGGTTCCCCGAGCACAAACTCGTCTTCCGCAATCTCGCCGCCGCCGGTGACGAGGTCGCCACCTGGCATCGCTCGGAAAATTTCGGCACGCGCGACGAGTGGCTCACGCGCGCCCGCGCCGACGTGATTCTCGCGTGCTACGGCTACAACGAGTCGTTCAAGGGCGACGCCGGGATCGACAAGTTCAAGCAGGACCTCGAGAAGTTTCTCAAGGACGCGAAGACCAAGAATTACAGTGGCAAGGCCGCCCCGCGCGTCGTGCTCGTCGCGCCTCTCGCCGCCGAGAAAAGCAACGATCCGAACCAACCCCCGACCGACAAGACCAACGAGAATCTGAAGAAATATTCCGCCGCGATGGCCGAGCTCGCGAAGGCCAACGGCGTGCCGTTCGTGGACCTTTTCAGCCTTTCGCAGGAACTCTTCGCCGCCGCCGCGAAGGCTGGAAAACCGCTCACGTTCAACACCGTTCACCTCACCGAAGCCGGCGACAAAGTCGTCGCGCCCGAACTCTTCCGCGCGCTGCTCGGAGAAACCGCCCCCGCCGGTGACCTCGCCAAACTCAACGCCGCGGTCCGCGCCAAGAACCACGAATGGCACCAGCGCTATCGCACGGTGGACGGCTTCAACGTGTACGGCGGCCGCTCAAAACTCTCCTTCCCGATCAGCAAGGAAAAGGGCGCCCCGAAGATCACCAACTACGACATCATGCAGGAGGAGATGACCCAGCGCGACGTGATGACCGCCAATCGCGACGTGCGCGTTTGGGCCGTGGCCAAGGGCGGCGACGCGCCGGCCGATGACTCGAACCTCCCGAAAGTCCGCACGCTGGCATCGAACCGCGACGTGGAGCCCTTTCTCAGCGGCGAGGAATCCATCAAACACATGACCGTGCCGAAAGGTTTCAAGGTCACCCTCGTCGCCGACGAAGTGCAATTCCCCGAGCTTGCCAGCCCCGTGCAAATGGGCTTCGACACCAAGGGTCGTCTGTGGGTCGCCGCGTGGCCGAGCTATCCCGAGCTGCGCCCGACCGACAAGGTCAAGGACAAGCTCCTCGTGTTCGACCTCGGCGCGGACGGTAAAGCCACCCAGGCCACCACGTTCCTCGACAACCTGAATTGCCCCACGGGTTTTCAATTTCACAAGGACGGCGTGCTCGTCATGCAGGCGCCCGACCTCTGGTTCGCGCGCGACACCAAGGGCGCCGGCAAGGCCGATTCCATTGAGCGCGTCCTCATGGGCATGGACTCCGCCGACTCGCACCACACCGCCAACGCCCTCTGCTACGAACCCGGCGGCGCGATTTATCTCAGCGACGGCACCTTCCACCGCACGCAGGTCGAGACGCCCACCGGCGCGGTGCGCAACGTCAACGGCGGCATCTACCGCTACGAGCCGCTGACCCACAAATTCGACCGCTACGTCCCCCACGGCTTCGCCAATCCCCACGGCCGCGTCTTCGATTACTGGGGCAACGACTTCATCACCGACGCCACGGGCAACGCGAATTACTTCGGCCCGGCGTTCAGCAGTTTCATCGACTTCCCCGGCTCCAAGGGCGGCATGAACAAGTTTTGGAAAAACCCCTCGCGCCCGTGTCCCGCCACCGGAATTCTTTCCAGCCGGCATTTCCCCGAGGAATTTCAGGGCAACTTCCTGAACCTCAATGTCATCACCTTCCAAGGCATCTACCGCGCGAAATTCTCCGAGGACGGCTCGGGCATCAAAGCCGAAACCTTCGAAGAAGTCGTCAATGGCAAGAAGGAGATCGCGCCCTTGATCAAGGGCAACAACGACATGATCCCCAACTTCCGTCCCATCTGCCTCGCGGTCGCGCCCGATGGCTCGCTCTACTTCTGCGACTGGGCCAAGGAACTCATCGGCCACATGCAGCATCACATCCGTGATCCGAACCGCGACAAAACCCACGGCCGCATCTATCGCATCACCGCCGAGGGCCGCCCGCTGCTCAAGCCCGTCGCCATCGACGGCCAGCCCATCGAAGCCCTCCTCGCCGCGCTCACCACGCCCGAGGACGATGTCCGCACGCGCGCCAAAATCGAGTTGAGCAAACACGACAGCGCGAAAGTGGTCGCCGCCGTCAGCAAGTGGACCGCCGCGCTCGACAAGAGCGACAAGGAATACGAGCACCACCTGACCGAGGCTCTCTGGGTGCATCAGTGGCACAACGTCGTGAACGTGGACCTCCTCAAGCGCAACCTGCGCTCCAGCGATCACCACGCCCGCGCCGCCGCCACGCGCGTCCTCTGCTACTGGCGCGACCGCGTCCCCGCCCCGCTCGACCTCCTCAAGATTCAGGTCGGCGACGAACATCCCCGCGTCCGCCTCGAGGCCGTCCGCGCCCTCAGCTTCTTCACCACCGCCAAGGCCGCGGAAATCGCCCTCGAAGTTCTCGACAAGGAAAAAGACCCGAAGAAGCCCGATTACTACATCAAGTACTGCCTCGACGAGACCATGAAGCAGCTCGGGAAGTTTAAATAACTTCGCGGAGTTTCATCCTCTCCCCACTCACGGGCCGGCCTCACCGCCGGCCCTTTTTCTTTTCCCAAGCACTTTTGTAGGAGACGAGGTAACGAGGCTCTAAGAGCCTGGCTGAAAATTCCGGAGCGCGGCTGTGTCGTTCTCGACCAGCCGCAGCACAGACTCATGGGTGCGGCGTCCGGGTGGAGCTGGTGGCTGCGGCTGGTCTGCGACACAGCCGCGCTCCACCGCATTTTCAGA
>JAYVOY010000223.1:0-7189 GCA_043757645.1 Verrucomicrobiota bacterium | reverse complement strand
CCATTAGTTTCTGGTAGAGGTCTTGAGTAACTAGCTGCTTATCCATTAAGAAGGCACTTATGGATACCTCGTGGGGCGGGGCGTCGATTTCATCCTTGTCGCCCATGAGGAATTTACCGGCGGGGAGGGGGACTAGTTCGGCGGCGGTGGTGGGGGCGACGGGAGTGTTGGTGGAAGCCGGGCTGGCCTTTGTTGAAGGCGTGGCGGAGCTGGGCGTAGTCGCTGTTTGTGGCGCGGGGGCGGCGGGGATTTCCGCTTTCTTCTCACATGCCGACAGGATGGCGACTAGGGAAACGAGCGGTAACCAACGCAGGGTTAGGAAGTGTTTCATGTTGCGATAAAGAGACTGTCTGTTGTCGGCGGTTTTCCAACCGTAAACCCGAGAATTAATGACGCGCTGTCGATTTGGCGACGCAGTGTTCGGAGTCCCGCCTTTAGGCGGCTAGGCATCCAATCACACCGAGACGCTGGAAATATCAGGAGCATACGGCTATATCGGACGCCCCGCCGCCTAAAGGCGGGACTCCGTAATTTCTACGGCGGTTAGTAATCCGCCCAGATTTCGTAGCCATCGGCGTGGCGGAGGATTTCGCGGCATTGGGCGCGGATTTCCTCGGCGGCGGTCACGGCTTTGGGTAGTTCGGCGCAGTTATAGCCGGCCTCCTGAAATAGTTGCCGGGCGACGGTGTGGCATTTGGCGACGACATAGTCCTGCGCGCCACCCATACCTCGCCAGGTTTTAAGAAGGGCCTGATAGGTTTTGAGATTATCGGGGTTTTCCTTGGTGGTGAGCGCCATGGTTTGGCGGGCTAGGTCGGCAACGTAGTCGAGGGATTTCATGTTCTCCTTCTGGACCTCGATTTCCTGGGGGATGATTTGGGCGAGTTGCTCGAGGTTTTCAAAGTAGGGTTTAAGGTCGGGAGTAGCTTGGGATTTGGCCCGAATATCTTTCAGCAAGCTATCGGCGAATTTCTGGTATTCGCCGATGCGCTCGACGTGGCGCTGGACGAAGAAGATCATGTCGTCGATGGCTTCGGAGATGAACTCCTTCTTGGCGCATTCTTCGCGGGCTTTGAACACGGCTTCGATGGCTTCGGTGCAACCGCAAGTGCAGGCGCGGTGGACGCCGTCGCCGCCGCGGCGGTGATGGGTGCGGAGCTTGCGTCCGGCGGGATCAAGGATGGCTTCGCTGGCGGCGCGGCCGAGGGTGGCCTTGAGAATGTCCACCGGGGTAAGAATCGACGGCGGAGTATCACGGGGTTCTAGGCAATAGATGAGTGCCTCGCCCTTGGGTGGAACCTTTTTGCCAAAATGCAGGATGGCCGCTTCGCCGTCGAAGCGGGCGGGGAACTCATAGGAACCGGGGACGCCGCGCCAGACGGTGCCTTTGTGCTGGCGAAAGGCGTAGGTGGTCTTGACGCCGGATTCGGAGAGCTGGGTTTTCCATTTGGCGGGGAAGGGTTGCTGCCAGGTTAGGGGCACGTCTTTTTCGAGATAGATGGGTTTTAGTTCCTCACGATGCCAAAGGCCGGGCGCGGCGAGGGAAGTTAGGTAGAAGCTTTGGCCGTCGGCCTGGAAGTCCAGTGACTCGATGCGGCGCTGGGCGTCGGTGCCAGCGAGGGCGAGTTGGAGTTGTTGCCGACCTTTGGGCCAGGTAAGGACCAGCATCTGATCGCCGCCGGGTGGGAGGCCGACGAACATATTCTCGGCGGGCACGGAAATAGCGTTCGCGGCGGGATAAGCGGCCGGGGAATAGATCAGATCATCGCCCAAGAAGGTGGGTAGGATGCCGTAGTCAAGGGGACTTAGCAGCCGCAGTCCCTTGAGTCCGTTGCTGGGCTTGAGTTCGATGGTGCCGGTGCGACCGAGGGAAACCCACGCGGCGGCGGCACCGGTTTTGCCGGAGTAGTTGATTTCGAGAATGACTTCATCGCCGGCGTTGCGAATGACGGCGAAGCGGTTGGCGGCGGGCGTGGCAACGGCGAGCGCGCCGAGCGGGAGGATTTCGACGAGTTTGCGGCCGAGGGTTGAGGCGGGAACCGTGGCGGCGTTGGCGGTTTGCGCGGGGAGTTCTTTGGCGTAAATCGAGACGCTGCCGGAGGCCGCGGAGCAGACGGCGAGGAGCAGATGGTTTTCGATGACGGCATCGCCCTGGAAGGAGTATTCGCGGCCCCAGTAGCCGGGGTCGGAGGCGGCTTTGACCGGCTCGGCTTCGAGGGCGGTGAGTTCGCCGGGGACGGCTTTCCAGTCGGCGCGGGTGAGGGGTTTGGTGGCGTCGGTCGCGCCGGCACGGGTGTCCCAGAGGGTGACGCTGGCGGCGGTGGCGGAGCCGAGGGTGGCGGCGAGCAGCAGCGCGCATACGGACGCGAGCGCGTGGCGCGGGTGTGAACGGAGATGTTTTCGGGTCGGTGTTTGCTTCAGGTTCATAGTGCCTTTCCGGCGCGGGAATTTTTTCCGGACAATCGTCGGCGAGGGGCGGAAACACGGGTGCGCCCGCAGCGCCGGGAATTTGGAAACAGGCGGACTGTATTTGGCGGGAGGATATTCACAAGCACGGTGTCGGGGGGCGGCGGAGAGCGGCGCTCCAAGGGGGATTATTTTCGCGAGGGTGGGAAAGTTAGAGTCTCGTCACCTCGTCTCCTACAAGATGGCGGGGCTTTCCAAAAGCTCGCGGAGTTTGGCGCGGAGTTGTTCGGGCTGGAAGGGTTTTTGCAGAAAGCCGCCGAGGCCCGGCGTGGTGAAACGCGCGGTGACTTCCTGTTCATTGAAGCCGCTCATCAACAGCACGCGCGCGGTGGGATTGAGGCGGCGCATTTCGCGGAAGGTTTCCTCGCCGTCCAGATGGGGCATGGTGAGGTCGAGGAGTACGAGGTCGATTTGGGCGCCTTGTTCGGTGAAGATTTCGACGGCCTCGCGTCCGTCGGTGGCGGTGAGAGTTTGAAAGCCGAACATTTCGACCAATCCGGCGCAAACCAGCCGCACGCTTTCCTCGTCGTCCACAATCAGAATCGTGCCGGAGCCGTTCCAACTGGTCGCGACGCCCGCCGGGGAGCGGAATTCCTCGGGCGCGCCCGCGGTGCGCGGGAGCAACAGGCGGAAGGTGGTGCCGCGGCCCAGCTCGCTCGTTACTTGCAACGCGCCTTGATGGCCGCGGACAATGCCGAGCACGGCGGCGAGGCCGAGGCCGCGACCGGTGAACTTGGTGGTGAAGAACGGATCGAAAATCCGCGCGACGGTCTCGGCGCTCATGCCGCAGCCGTCGTCGGCAACCTCGAGATAAACGTACTCGCCGGCGGGCAGTTCGGGCGCGAGGTGGGTGGCGCGCAGCAGTTCGGTGTCGGCATGAAGCACGCCGGTGGTGAGGTCGATGTTTCCCGGGCGGTCACCGATGGCGTCGGAGGCGTTGATGACGAGGTTCATCAGGATTTGCTGCATTTGCGTGGCGTCCGCATGGGCGGGGGGCGGCGTGGGGGCGAGGTGCAGGCGCAGGCGGGCTTTTTTGCTGATGGAAAGTTGGAGCAAGGGGGCGGAGTCCACGACGAGCGCGCTCAGATCGAGGCGCTGGGTGACGAAGCGGCCCTTGCCGGAGTAGGCCAGCATTTGTTTGCACAACTCGGCGGCGCGCAACGCGGTGGCCTCGACTTGATCGAGCAAAGGGTTGGGGTCGGTGCTCCGGGTGAGGGCCATCCGGCTCAGGGTGACATTGCCGAGAATGCCGGTGAGGAGATTGTTGAAGTCGTGCGCGATGCCGCCGGCGAGGATGCCGAGGCTCTCGAGTTTCTGGGATTCTTGCAGGCGGCGCTCGAATTGAAGTTTCTCCGCTTCGGCACGCTGGCGTTGCGTGGTGTCCTGAATGATCGCGACGTGAACGGGCGGGGTTTCGTCGCGCGACAACAGCAGGCGCGCTTCGATGGGATATTCGGTGCCGTCTTTGCGGCGGTGAACGGTCTCGAACACGACGAGGGTTTCCGCCCCGGAGCGCAGCGGCGCGGTGAGTTGCGCGAAGCTCTCGGCGGTCAGCCGGGGGTTCAGGTCGAGGGGGGTGAGGCGTTTCAACTCGTCGAGCGAGTGGCCGAGATTTTTGCGCGCGCCCTCGTTGACGCTGAGGAACCGCAGCGTCGCGGCCTCGAACACGTAGATTTCGTTGAGCGACGAGTCGAGGATGCGCCCGAGTCGCGCGTTGAGTTTTTCGGCCGCACGGTGCTCCGTGATGTCCATCGCCACCCCGGACAAGCGGAGCGGTTTGCCGGTGGGATCGCGGAGCACATCCCCGACGGCGCGCACCCAGCGGAGCGAGCCATCGGGCCAGACGACGCGGTGTTCGACGTGAAAGGGTTCGCGGTCCTCGAGGGTGCGGGTGATTTTGCGGCGCAAGGCCTCCCGATCGTCGGGATACACCCGCTGAAACACCGCATCGATGGTGCCGTCAAAATCCGTCAGGCGCATGCCGTACAGATTGGCGATGCCCTCGGACCAGGTGATTTTCCCGGTGGGAATCTCCCACGACCAGATGCCCAGACGCGCGGCGTCGAGCGCCATTTGCAATTGCGCCTCGCTCTGGCGGAGCGCCGCCTCGGACTGGCGGCGCTCGGCGACCGTCGCCGCGATGAGGAGCGTCGCGACGCTCGTGACGGCGATGAACATTTGGAGCAGCCACACATTGTCGGCGAACGAACCCGCGGAGAACGGCCCCCGGGCCTGCGCGGTGGCGATCGTGGCGATGGTGGCGACGAGCAGGTTCGAACACGCCGCGCCCGTCATCCCAAAGCGCAGCGCGGCCCAAATCAAAAACGGAAACGGGGTGAAGACGAGCGGCGCGTCCGTGTAGGGATTCTCCCAACCGCGCACAAAAATCAGATAGCTCACCAACGCCAACCCACCCGCCAGCGCCGCCGCCTCGACCCGGCGGCGACCGCTCCATTCCGGGAATTCCCGCCGCGCCAGCGCCAGCAAAACGGGGGTTCCCACGCACGCCCCGAGCAGATTCCCGATGGCCCACGTGCGGAACGCGAGGAGGTAGTTCGCCCACGGGTTCAGGCCCGCGACGCACAAACTGGTGACGCCGAACAACGCGCTCACACACGCCGGCACCACGGCCCCCAGCAGCAGAAAGCGGAAAACTTCCCCCAACCGGTCCGGCGCGCGGGTGACTCGCTGCCCGCGCGCGAACAACCAAAAGGCAACCAGCGCCTCGAGGGTGTTGCCCACGCCAATGGCCAGCGCGACCCCGGGCGGCGACGGGATGCCAAAGTTGGCGGCAAACGATCCCAAGAAGACGCCCCCAGCCAAACGCGGACCGGCCAGCAGCAGCACCGCGATGGAAAATCCCGAGGGCGGCCAGACCGGCGAAACGTGGTTGCCCACCGTGGCGAAATGCAATCCGAACCGAGCGAGCAAGAAATAAAACACGCCCACGAGGACGTTGCCGAAGAGGGCGGGAAGTCGTGCGCGGGGCAACTCAAATGCTGGAGTCAATTCGGCGGGATTAGAAGTTTTCGCGACCACGTTTTCGTGGCGGGGGTATAACGGACCGGGATCGGGCGAGCAATTTCAATCGCAGCGACACAGCGTTGGGGCGCGGCCGTCCCGGCCGCAGCGGCACACGTACGCAGCAGGGTCCCGGGAAATCTCAAACGCTCGCCGCGTTCGCACGCGCTGCGCCCGGGACGGGCGCGCTCCGGCGGCGGGGGGGCGCATCTCACTTTATTGCAACCCCGGCCATTTGCTCGAAAACGAGCACTTCCTTGCGCCGCTTTCATTGGCCAACGAATGAGTTTGTCCAGCAATTCCAGAAGGCCTGCAAGAAACTGAGATGCGCCCAACGAACGCAGCAGCGCCAGCCAGCGCTTGCATTCCCCAAACCCGCCCGGCAGTGTCCGCAACCTGATTTTTGCGCTTTGAACACAATGTCCGAAGCCAGAGCAAGCCGCATGAGTACAACGCCCGAGTCCGAGTTCAATTTGGAAAATCTGTTTCTGCCCGATTGGGCGGCGAAGCCGGTGGACACCCGCCGCTTCGAGCACGTCACCGGCGAGGAAGGCCACCGGGGCGAGCGCGGCGACCGTGACCGCGGGCCGCGCCGGGGTGGCGCGGGCGGGGGTGGGGGCGGGGGATTTGGCGGTGGCGGTGGCGGTGGCCGCGGCGGTTTTGGCGGGGGCGCTCCGGGTGGTGGCGGTGGGGGTCGTCCGCGCGGCGCGCAAGATGCCGGCGGCGGTCGCCCCGGTCCGCGCCCCGGCGGTCGCGGCGAATCGCGCGGCGGCCCGGGCGGCGGCGGTGATCGTCGTCAAGGTGACGGCCGCGCCGAGGAACCGCGCGAGCCGCAGGTGAAATTGCCTGAACTTGAAGTGGAGCTTTTCCCCGAACCGCGCGGCGTCGAGTCGCTCGTGAAACAGATCAAACTTTCGGGCCGCGCGTATCCGATGTTCGAGATCGCCGCGCTGGTGTTGCAGAAGCCCGAGCGCTACGTGGTTCGTTTCACCACGGCCAAGAAACCCGACGGCCAGCCCGTGCAGCCGCTCGTGGTCTTCAACCTCGACAACACACTCTGGCTCTCCGAGTCCGACATCGTGCGCTACGCGCTCGACAAACATTTCAGCACGTTTTACGCGACGGAACGCACGCCCGGTGAGGCGCCGAAGGGCAATTACACATTCGTCGCGCAATGCGGCATGAGCGGCGTGATTCTCGGCCCGCCGAATTTTCACGGTTACCAGGAACAGTTGCGAGCGCTGCACGCCGAGCGTTTCGGCCGGATGCCGTTCGATGCCTTCAAGTCTCGCGTGAAAATCGTGAAGGACGAAGTCGTGGTGAAAAAATGGCTCGAGGACCAAAGCTTCTCGACCAGCTTCTCGTGCCTCAACGTGCCCGAGCCGAAAAAACTCGCGACGCTCGCCGAGGTCGAAGCGCACTTCCGCGAAGTGCATCTGCCCGCGCTGCTGCAACCCGTCGAGAGCTGGGAGATGAACGGCGCGGCGGCCCGCGCGATTTTGTCCACGCCGCTCCGCACCATCGCACGGCGCGTCGTCGAGGATCTCACGCGCTTCCCGCTGAACCTCGTCACGCACCTGAGCCAGAAGTTCGCCGGGGCCGGCCTGCAATTCTTCAAGGTCAACAAAACCATCACGCACGTTTCCGTCGCGCGCCCGCACTTCCTCGACCTCGAGGCAACCCCGGTGTCCGACAGTTTGAA
>JAYVOY010000222.1:0-7189 GCA_043757645.1 Verrucomicrobiota bacterium | reverse complement strand
TCACGCCGAATCTGCCGCGCGACGGCCGCTACGAAGTGCGCCTCGCGCATTGCTACAACATCCGCCGCGCGACCAACGCGCCCGTGACCATTCATCATGCCGACGGCGAAACGACGCTCCGCATCAACCAGCAGGAAGCGCCGCCGCACGCGCGCCTCTTCCGCACGCTGGGCACGTTCCGCTTCACCGCCGGCACCAACGGCTGGGTGCGCCTCGCGACCGAGGGCACGGAGGGCAAGCACGTGATCGCGGACGCGGTGCAGTGGCTGGCGTTGCGCGAGGGGAACCCGTGAGCGCTGGCCATTCGCGTTCCGAGCGGGCCGATTCGTCGGATGCTTCATCGCGGAATTGCACCCGCGCCAATTCTCGGGCATCCACTCGTCGCCGCTGAAACCGCGACACCTTTTATGATTCACGACACGCTGAACAATTCCGCCCGTTACGAAGTTTTGTCGCCGCGCTTTGCCCGCGCGTTTGCGTATCTGCGCGGCGTGGATGGCACGCAGGCATTGGGCCGGCACGAGCTGGACGGCGACAATGTTTTCGCGCTGGTGCAGAAATACACCACGAAGCCGCCCGAGGCCGCGCTGTTTGAGGCGCACCGCAAATACATCGACGTGCAGTTCGTGCGGTCGGGGCGCGAAACGATTTTGTGGGCGCCGCTGGCCACGATGCGCGAGGCGACGATGGCGTATGACGAGAAGAAGGAGGCCGCGCTGTGGAAGCTCGTGCCCGACATGACGCCGGTTCACGTGAGCGCCGGGCACTTCGTGATTTTGTATCCCGAGGACGCCCACGCGCCGAGTGTGGTGTGGGAAACGCCGACCGAGGTTTTCAAGGTGGTGGTGAAGGTGAAGCTGGCGTGAGCGCGCGCGGCGTGCTTCGTGCGGAGTCCCGGCTTCAGCCGGTGGGGCGTACGCGGGAACGACGACTTTGGAAACTCGCGGGCGCGCCGCGAGTGCGGACGTCTCGCCGCCTGAAGGCGGGACTCCGCACCCGGCGGGCAAACGCGCTCGTTGCCGCGCAGGCCGTCACGGCTTCACTTTGAAGCCAATGCCGAGTGCGCCGTTGCAAACCGCGCATTCCTCCAGCTTTTCATAGCCCGGCGCGCCAAAGTTCATGCCGCCCTCCGTCTTGAATTTCTTGAGCATTTCCATCCCTTGTTTGCGCCCGGCCTCGAGTTGCGCTTGCACAGCCTTGCGCTCGTCGGGCGTGAGGCGTTGCCTCGCGAGGCGGCGTTCGACCCAGCGCCGGACAAGTTGGTTGACGACCGTGAGGCGCGGGGCGAGGTCGGGGCTGCGGAGTTGCACGCGCTGCTCGGCGGACAATCCGGGGCCGTAGGTGTTTTCCGCAGCCTCATTGCCCGCGATTTTGTAGCCGAAAATCGGCGCGCGCTGGCGGTAGGTCTGGAGCGCGTTGATCGTGGGCATGCACAACGGGCACGCGTAGATGAAGTGCTGGAAACCCTGTCCGCCCGCGCCGCGCAGGAGAATGCGTTCCACATCGTCATTGCCAACTCCGTCCTCAAACGCGCCCTCGAGCACGGCGTGATAAATCAGCCGATACGTCGCATCGAACGGCGACTTCCGCGCCTCCGCGGCGGACAAATTGGCGGTGGCGAAAACGGCGGCGAGGAACAGTGGCAGGAGGGATCGTGCATTCATGGGAAGTTCGACGGCGAAGCCCGCTGAAGTGCTCTGAGAAAACCGAAGGCTCTCGAGAGAACTATTCTTTAACGCAGAGACGCAAAGAGCGCAGAGGACGCGGAGAAAACTTTTTCTCTGTGTCCTCTGCGCTCTTTGCGTCTCTGCGTTAAAGTTCGACCTCCGCCACCACGCCTCCGTCACGCACAGAAAATCACCGCCCCGAACCCCTCGCCGCCTCCCTCAAATAAGCTCCGCAATCGGCTCGCCGCTGTCCAGCAACGGCACCGGGCGGCCGGTGTGATCGTTGAAACTCTGCCGCGGATCGATGCCGAGAAAATGATAAACCGTCGCGAGCAGATCGGCGGGCGTCAGCGGGCGCTCGCTCGGATATTCGCCCTTCGCGTTCGTCGCGCCCACGACCTGTCCGGCGCGCAAACCGCCGCCCGCCAGCAGCACGGACATCGCGTCGCCCCAATGATCGCGGCCCGGAATCGCAATGCCCGGCTGGCCCTGATTGAGCTTGGGCGTGCGGCCGAATTCGCCCATCACGATCACCAGCACGTCTTTCAACAGCGAGCGATCCGCGAGGTCTTGCACGAGCGCGGACACGGCGGCATCGAGCACCGGGAGTTTGTAGCCGTGGCCTTTTTCAATGCCGGAATGATCGTCCCAATGCGGCATGTCCACGGTCACGAAACCCACGCCCGCCTCGACGAGACGCCGCGCCATCAGCGTGTAGTGGCCCCACGGGCCGCGGCCGTAACGGTCGCGCGTCTTCGCGCTTTCGCGGTTCATGTCGAAGGCCTCGCGCGCCGCGTTGCCGAGAATCATGTCCACCGCTTTTTCCTGATATTGATCCATCGCGGACATCGTGCCCGAGCGGTCGCGATCGCGGCGGAAGTGGTCGAGTTGCGCGAGGAGATCCACGCGCTCGCCGGTGCGGCGCGGGTCGCCGCTGAAATTCTCCAAACATTGCGGCGCTTGAATCGGCGAGGCGTCCGCGGCGGAAAGATATTTCTGTGCCGTGTTCACATCGAACGGCTGATACGCCGGGCCGAGATACGCCGCGCCCTGATAGCCGGGGAAGAGATAAACGCTCTGCGCCGCGGGCAGGCCCACGTAGGCGGGCACGCCCGGCGCGTTGGCCCCGCGCGTGCGCGCGACGATCGAGCCGACGGAGGGATATTTCTGCGGCAGGCTCGTCGAGGTCGAGCCGAGGCGGCCGGTGAGCATCCAATGCGCGGCGGCGAAATGGTCGCCGTTCTTGTGGTGCATCGAGCGGAGGAAAACCATTTTGTCGGCGAGCTTCGCGTGGAGCGGGAGCTGCCTGGAAATGCGAATGCCGGAAACGTTCGTCTCAATCGCGCCCCACGGACCGCGGTATTCGGATGGCGCGTCGGGCTTCGGATCGTAGGTCTCCAGATGACTCGGCCCGCCATCGAGCCAGAGGAGAATCACAGATTTCCTGCTGCGCCGCGCCGCGCCCGCAGCCTGGAGCCGCAGCCAGTCCGCTGTCGTGAGGCCGAGCAATCCGAGAAAGCCCGCCTTGATCGCCGAGCGCCGCGAGCCGCCGCGGCAATTTTGGGAGGGTGGGCCGTTCTGGATTTGGAGCATGGGAGCGGAAAACTAGACTCGCGCGTGAAAGGGGAATTCACGCGGCCCAGGCATCCTGCCTCCCCCACGCCAATGCGTCCGCAGCGCCGCCGTTCAAAAACCAAAAATGTTCCGCAGGAATTGCCAGCGATTCGGCCCGATCGCCGCGTTGGGGTCCGCCGCCGACCGCTGGCGGCGCTGGCTTTCGAGATCGTATTGCACCAGCAGCCCGATGCTTTGCGCGCCGCGGTCGTTCTTGCGAATCGCATCGATGCCGTAGGCGTAACCGAGGCTGACCTGCCAGATTTTGTTGTGGGGGCGATAGCCCAGCGAAGCCCCGACACCCGAATGCCAGTCGCCCGGTTGTTCCATGCCCGCGAGATAATCGACCGCCGCCGTCGCCGCGAACAGCGTGACGTTCCAGTCCTTCTTCGGCCCGATGGGAATCAGATAGTACCCGCTGAACAACGCGAACCGGCTCGCGGTGATTTCCTGAAAATAATATCCGGGAATGCTCAAGGGAAATTCCGACGCCAACGGCAGCACCGAGCCCAACCGATACGCGCTGAACCGGTCCGCCTGCACACTCGTGCCGGCGGTAATGCTGACGAAGAATTTTTGTTCCGACGGCAGCGTGTAGGCCAGCAGCGCGCGGCCCCAAAAAAGATGCGAATCCGCCTTCACCTCGCGGTCGCCGCCGAAGCCATAAGCACCGCTGCTGTTGCGAAACTGCCCTTCGTACCACGTGGACAATTCCATCGCCAAATCCGGCGTCAGCACCGGTTCGATGCCGCCGAAACGCAGCCCCGCGCGGACGCGAAAACCCGTGCGGTCCTCGGGCAGGACAAAGTTCTGCGCGGTGTCACTGTCGCGGGCATAAGTGGTGTAATTGAAACCGCCGCGCAAGACGGCGTTGAGGGGGATTTGGTGTCCGGGATTGAAGCGGTGATAAATGCTCGCCGACACGCCGCCGCCGTGGCCCGTGAAGGATTCGCTCGCGAGATAACGGCCACCGCGCACTTCACTAAAACCCTCCGCGAAACCGCCGCCTGCCATACCGAGACCGATGTCCGTGTTCGGCCCGAGCACGTTCGCGATGCCCAATTCGGAGTCGAGATACACCGGCGCGATCGCCACCCGCAGCGTGAGATTCGTCTGCCCGAATCCCGGCTGGTTGTAATAGAAAAACGCGTAGCCCGCGGTTGGGCCGCGGCCCTCGATGTTTTTGTTGTAGCCCAGTTGCAACAAGCGCCGCTCCGTGGGGTCGATCTGCGCGCGGACCGTCGGCGCGATGGAGAGCAGCAGCAGAAAAATCGCGAGGCGGGGGAGAAAAGCGCGAGTGATCACGCGCCGCACTCCGCCGCAAAACCGCGCGTGCGGCAAGCGCAATTCCCTCACGCAAAAAATTTCATCGCACGGCGCCCAATCTCCCGCTCGCATCACCGGTTCAACCGCGAACGGAGCGCGGGCGTCCCGCCTGCGGCGGCGACTTTGGCTGGAGGCGCGTTGAACCCCTCACACTCACCCCGCGCGCGTGGATGCTGCGGCCCGGAGGGCCGCGCTCCACCGGCCCACCCAATCTCCACCTCGGAGATACAAGTTCGGGCCAAACGAAGATTCCCACTTTGAACGCCCGCCTAAATTTCTCTGTGTTCATCGCGTCTCTGTGATCCTCGTGGCCGTTCATTTTCACCACAGAGACACGATGGACACAGAGACCGGCCGGAGAGTTTCAGCCGGAACCATGCAGTCGCACGGGGAAGCAAACCCAGCGCTGGCCGACGCTGGCGGGGCGGGGCGCGGCGTGAAGAGCCTGTGTGAAAAACGGAATAGCGGTTCCGGCAGCTGCGAAAAAGTTTGCTGGGGGATCCCTCCGCTCCTGCCACGGCTTCCCCATCGGGGACGCCCACGCGCGCGCACAGCACCACCACGCGCGCACGGCCACCGCCCGCGCCGTTTTCTCGGCCCCGGTGCTCTGCGGACGGCCGTCCGCCCGCGCCGCCAGCGGTTTTTCCAGTCCCACCACCGCCCGCGCCCGGTTCAAGTTGCAGCCCAAGTGCGCCCGACTCCCTTCGGCCCCAACTTTGATTTGGCCCCGCACTAGGGAAGCACTGATTTAACCACTAATGGACACTAACCAGCACTAATCGCCCAACCCGATGGCCCTGATTTCATTAGTGTCCATTAGTGCCAGTTAGTGGTTCAGGCGCTTTGTTCCGCGTTTCCCTAATGAGTTCTTCGTTTTCTCAAATGCGTCCTTACCTTGGCCGGGCGTGAAAATCATCTCCCTGCTCCCCAGCGCCACGGAAATGGTTTACCTGCTCGGCCTGGGTGACAACCTCGTGGCCGCGTCGCACGAATGTGATTTCCCGCCCGCGGCACTCGCGAAGCCGCGCGTCACGCGCAGTGTGCTGCACAACTGCATGGACAGCGGCGAGATCGACCGCCTCGTGCGCGAGCGTTTGCAGGCGGGCCTGCCGCTGTACGAACTGGACCTCGACCTCTGGTGCCTGACGGCGCCCGACCTCGTCCTCACGCAACGCCTGTGCGATGTCTGCGCCGTCTCGTATGACCACGTCGCCCGCGCGCTGACGTTGCTCGATCCGCCGCCACAAGTTCTCACGCTCGAACCGCAATTTCTCGAAGACATCTTCACCAACCTCCGCACCATCGCCGCCGCCACGGGCACCGCGGCGCGGGCGGACAAGGTCATTGCCGCGTTGGAATCACGCGTCCGCCACGTGCGCGCCCACGCGCCGCAATTCGCGCCGAAGGTGCTCTGCCTCGAATGGATTGATCCGCCATTTTGCGCGGGCCATTGGCTGCCGCAACTCGTCAGTCTCGCCGGTGGCGTGGATGGTTTGGGCCGGCCCGCCGCAGATTCCGTGCGGGTCGAATGGGAAACAATTCGCCACTACGATCCCGACGTGATCGTGGTGATGTGCTGCGGCTTCGGCATTCCGCGCACACTCGAGGATCTCGCAAAGCTGGCCCGGCACGACCTTTGGCAGAGCCTGCGCGCCGTGCGAACCAGCCGCGTGTTTGTCACCGACGGCAACCAGCACTTCAGCCGGCCGGGGCCGCGCTTGGTGGACAGCCTCGAAATCATGGCGGGCATTTTGCATCCGGAAATTTTCCCCGAGTTTGCCGGTGAAAATTTCGTGAAGTACGCATGAGCCAAAAACTCGTCGTGTCGTGGAGCACCGGAAAAGACGCCGCGTGGGCCTTGCACCAATTGCGCGCGACGCCCGGCTACGAGGTCGTCGGCCTGGTGACGTCAGTCGTACCCAAGTTTGGCCGCGTCGCGATGCACGGCGTCCGCGAGAGCCTCGCACTCGCGCAAGCCAAGGCGGCCGGACTCCCGCTCTACAACATCTATCTCGACTGGCCGTGCTCGAACGAGCGCTACGAGGAATCCACCCGCGCCGCGCTGGAGTGGCTCAAACGGGAACGCGGTGTCGCGGTGATGGCGTTCGGCGATTTGTTTCTCCAAGACGTGCGCGCTTATCGCGAGCGTTTGTTGGCGTCCGCCGGAATCGAACCGCTGTTTCCGCTCTGGGGCCGCAACACGCGGGAACTCGCGAACGAAATGGTCAACGCCGGCCTGCGTGCCCGCGTCGTGTGCCTCGATCCGAAACGCGTCGCGCGCCAGCACGCGGGGGCCGACTACGACGCGGCCTTCCTCGCAAGCCTGCCGCCGGAGATTGATCCCTGCGCCGAGGCTGGCGAATTCCACACCTTCTGTTATCAAGGCCCGATGTTCCCCGCCCCGATTCCCATCACCGTCGGCGAAACCGTGGAACGTGACGGCTTCGTGTTCACCGACCTGCTGCCCGCGTGAATAGCCACCCGATGCCTCGCCCTTAACGCGCTGAATGCAACGCCAATGATTTCACACCGCCAAAAAAACTGCCCCCGCTGCGGCGCGCAATTTCCCTGCGGCCCCGCGC
>JAYVOY010000221.1:0-7191 GCA_043757645.1 Verrucomicrobiota bacterium | reverse complement strand
AAAACAAAAACTCTCCTTCTCGCAGCCGCCTTCGTCGCTGCCGGTGCGGTTTCCGGTACGGCGCAGACGGTTTACTCGGTCAATGCCGTGGGATTTGTAAACCTCGTCATTCCGCCTGGGTTCAGCATCAACTCCAATCCGTTGAACGCGTCGGACAATTCCGTTGCCGCGCTTTTCCCGAGCGTGCCGGTTGGTTCCGCCATCTATAAGTTCGTGGGTGGTGCATTCGTCGCCAATAACCGCGGGTTTAGTGTTTGGAGCAACCCGACCCAGACGTTGGTTCCCGGAGAGGCGTTCTTTTTCAAAAACCCGTCCGCGTCGGTTTCCATCACGAACACTTTTGTCGGCGAGGTGCCGCAGGGCACTTTGACGACTCCGTTGGTAGGAGGTTTTCAATTGGTTTCGTCACAAGTCCCGCAGGCTGGTTTGGTTGGCACCGATTTGGGATTGCCAATTTCAACCGGCGAAGCCGTTTACCGATTTGTTAACGGAGCCTACGTGACCCACAGTCGGGGTTTTACGTCGTGGTCACCTGCGGAACCTTCGGTCCAAGTAGGCGAAGGATTTTTTCTTAAGAAAAATGCCAGCCCTGCCAACTGGGTGCGCACTTTCAGCGTCAACCAATAAACGATTGACAAGTTTAGAGTAAAAAACCAAAACTACGCATTATGAAAATTAAATCAGTAATCACGGGATTTTGTTTGATGGCGGTGGCGATGACTGCCCGAGCCAACTATGACATTGTATTCCAGACCTATGATCCTGCTGACTTTAGTCAGCACGTGGCATTCGACGCTGATGGGACCACTAGACTGGCAGGTCCGGCGTTTGAAGGGCAACTTTATGTCGGTGCGACCGCACTAAGCTTGCTCCCGATCGGAACCCCCGTTTTGTTCGCACCCTCTGGCTCGGGTGGGGAAGGATTCGTGGATTCGGGGACCATCACCGTGACAGACTTGACTCTGAACGCGGGTTCCAGTGCATTCTATGCCTTGCGTGCTTGGCGTGTTAGTGACGGGTCCACCTACGAGACTGCCTCGGCTACCATCGGAGCGCATGTGGGTTCCTCTGCGGCTACTGCGATTATTCTTGGTGGTACGATTGCGGGATCCCCGCCGACGCTTGTCACTGCAACGGCGAATCTGCACCCGAGCTTCAGTCTCTCGGTTCTCCCTGCAAACGTTCCCGAGCCTTCCGTGCTGGCTCTTGGTTTGCTCGGTGGTGCGGCTTTGATGTTCCGTCGCCGTAAGTAAGCATTTGGTTCTTTTCTCAAAAGGCCACCGAAAGGTGGCCTTTTTTATTGTGCGGGGTTGACATCGTTAAGTAGATGAATAGACTCCGCCGCGTCGATGGTCTGGCCCGTTCGTCTATCAGTTAGGACGCGGCCCTCTCAAGGCTGAAAGATGGGTGCGATTCCCATACGGGCTACCAGATCACGACCTAGTGGCGGGAAGTTCTCAGCGACACCACGCCACGTGGTTATTTATGCGTCCTTTCCAGATCATCTTTAATCCCATCAGTGCGGCAGAGTTATCAAAAATGCCCAAGGAGTTGCAGTTGCAAATCCTGGGTGAATTTCGCGGCCTGCCGCACGAGATCATGAGCACCGAATTGGAGCGCTTCGGGAAGCTGGAGCGCGACGGTCGCGTGCTGCACCGCTTTCGGATTGGGGATTATCGGGTTTACTTCGAGAAGCACGATCTCGGGATCGTCATCCACCGGATTTTCAGCCGCAACACGCTGAAAGATTTTCTCTTCCGTTCGAGCCTTCCGACGGGAGAGGATGAGGCACTGCAAGAGAGTCCGAAATTTTGGGAAATGATCGGAACCCCGAAAGCCCACTCGCAGGCTCCTTAAAAGTATCTCCGCAACACCGATACCCCGGACCAACGACGGGATCGGTCATCCTTCCCCCAACTCCACGTTCCAATACGCCAAGTCGAGGAAGTGTTTCCAACTGTCGTGGTAGTCCAGGGCAAAACTGACCTGCACGAACGGCCGCCACTTGGGCTTTTTCGGTTTGCGGATCAAACGAATTCCTGCCTCCGCTGGCGTGCGGTTGCTCTTGCGCGTGTTGCACGGGATGCACGAGCACACAATGTTTTCCCATGTCGTCGGCCCGCCACGGTCCCGTGGAATGATGTGGTCTAGGTTCAAGTCCTTCCGCGAAAAGATTTCGCCGCAGTATTGGCAGGTGTCGCGGTCGCGCTCGAAAATGTTGTGCCGCGTGAACTTGACTTCCTTTTTCGGCAGGCGGTCAAACACCAGCAGCATGATCACGCGGGGGACGCGGATTTTGAACGACACGGATTGAATCAATTCGTGCGTCGGTCCCTCCTCGGAACAATCCTGCCACTCACTAAATCCGAACGTCTGAAATGCCCCATCATTGTCGCCGAGCACGACCTGCGCGTGGCCTTGAAACAATAGCGTGAGCGCCCGCCGGGCAGAGCAGATGTTCACGGCCTGCCACAGGCGGTTCAGCACAAGGACTTGTTGATTTAATAACGCGCTCATGACCGGGCAACGTGGCCGGGACCGTACCACAGCTCGGATTTCAGTGTCAACGAAGGCGACTCATCCCCGATCTCCACGTTGAAAATTTCTCACGCGAGGAAAAATCCCCGGGTCCGACGAACAGAGCCTGCGGTAATATTTTGTGAGTCCTTGCTCTCGTGGAAACCGGACGGTGTTGGGGAGGGGGGGATCCGCGGTGGAAAGAGTTGGAGTCTCGTAACCTCGACTCCCGCAAGACGGACAGGGGGAAAGCAAACGGGCCGGGGAAAATCCCCGGCCCGTTGCTTTGAAAAGCGACTTCGTTTAGCGCAGGTGCAGTGCGGTCTGTTTGTCCAGCTCGGCTGCCAGATCAATGTCCACGCCGCCAGCCTTGGTGCGGACTTGGGTGACGACTTCGGTCACGGTCGGCTCGACTTGATCGACGGAAACCCAAACGGTGCGTGTATCGACCTTGGCGACGAGCGTGTGGGCAATCGTGTTTTCGGAGACGAGGATGCCGTTGGAACTCAGGCACGCCTTGGCGGCCTCGAACACCTGATCGACGGAGCGTTCGTAACGGCTGATAATCTTGTCTTTGCGGAACGGCACTGCGGCGCGGTAGCGACCGTCCAGCGTGTTAATGCAGCCGGCGGAAAACAGGAGCACAGTGCTCAGACCGGTCAATGCAAGCAGGTTCATTTTCATTTCCGCGCTATGCAACCGAAGCTTGCGAGGAGCGTCAAGGTTTTCCCGCGCGGGTGGGATGCTCGGGCGCCAGAACGCCCGCTGGCGGCGCGCGCACGGGTTGGAAAACGGGAAAACGCTCCAAGCATTTGGCGGAAGGGAAACACCCAGGATCAAAATCGAGGCGACACGAGCGTACGGAGTTCAATCAAAACCACTCCGCGGCGCGGCAAAGGAAAAAGTCTCGGTGAATTTGGGCGTTGGCTCGCCAAACCCGCAGCGCGGCGACTGGCGCTGGGAATTTGGCGTTTCCCTTGCGCTTTGAACCTTGCGTTTGGAGCTTCAAACCCAACAAAAACGGCGGCAGGCCCCAAAGCCCGCCGCCGTGTCGATGGCGTTAACCACCGTCTATTTCTTCGGCGCGACCGGGGCCGGAGCAATTACCGGCATCGTCGCATCCTTCCACGTGTCCGTGCGGAACGGCGAGGCGGGCAGTCCCGCGGCGTTCGCCAGATTCGGCTCGGCCAGTTCGTGCCAGCCGAAACGCACCGCGACCGGGCTGCTCACGCCGTCGGCGCTGACCACCACGGAATCGCCGGAAACTTCGGCGTTGGCCGCGACAAACTTCTTGTCCTCGCCCGCAATCGTGAACCACGTGAGCGGCTTGCCATCGCGGGATTTCAAACCACCCACCGCATTCTTGAACGAGACGCGCGCCTTGTTGCCTTCCACTTTCACCGCGTCATAGAGCGGGCTGGCGTAGGAGGCGATGTCTTTGCCGTAAGTCTTCGCGAGCGCCCACAGCGCGAGGCGATGACCGACTTCCTGTTTGTCGGGCGGATGGATGTTGCCGACGGTGCTGATGTCCGTGGTCACGGCCATGCCGGTGTTCGGGATCGCGAGCGAGGCCGTCTGCGCCTCCCAAATTCCGGGAAGCCGCTCGGGGTTGTTGTAGCGATACGGCGCGAGCTGCACGAAGAGGAACGGGAACTCGCCCTGGTTCCAGATCGTGCGCCAGCCGCCGATGAGCGCCTTCATCTTCTCGAAGTACAGCATTCCCTCGCCGTTGTTCGATTCACCCTGATACCACAGCGCGCCGCGAATCGCGTAGGGCACCACCGGATGCACCATCGCGTTGTAGATCGCCATCGGCGAGCCGCTGCTCGGGGCCTTGCCCGGCACGCGGGCGGGCAGGTCGGCAAGCTTGTCGGCGAAGTCCGCCTTCAGCGCGGGCACCTGCTTGAAACCCACCGGCGGAATCCACGGCTCGATGCGCGTGCCGCCCCAGTTGTCGCCAATCAAACCAATCGGCACATCGAGGTCCTTCTGAATTTCGCGCGCGAAGAAATAACCCACGGCGGTGAAACTGCCGACCGTTTCCGGCGTGGTGAGCCGCCAGCCACCGGCGGTCTTCACTTCTTCCTGCGGTTCGTTGGCGGTGACGTGCGGCACCTTGAAATGCCGGATGCGCGGATTGTTCGAGCCGGCGATTTCCTGCGCGGAATTTTTCGACGCCTTCACGTCCCACTCCATGTTCGATTGGCCGGAGCAGAACCACACTTCGCCGACCAGCACGTCTTGAAATTCGACCTTGTTATTGCCCGTGACCGTGAGCTTCGCGCCCGTGCTGTTGGCCTTGAGCGCCGGCAACTTGACGGACCATTTGCCACCCGCGGTCGTCGTTTCAATTTTCTCGCCGGCGAATTCAACGGTGACTTTTTCGCCATCATCGGCCCAGCCCCAGACGGGAACTTTTTGGTCGCGTTGCAAAATCATGTGGTCGCCGAAAATCAGCGGCAATTTCACGTCCGCCTGCGCGGAGAGGGCGGTCAAGCCCGCCAGCACGGTGAGTAAATGTTTCAAGGGTTTGGGAAATGTTGGTGGTTTCATGCGGCCAAGACAGACGCGGCCTCCGCGCGCTTCTTCAACGCGAACACGGAAATGAGGAGCGCGCCGGCCTCGGGCGCGGTTCCCCGCGCCCCCGCAGTTCACGGTTGCGCGGGACTCGGTCCAGCGGTTGCGAAAGGGGCCGCGCTCCGCTTCTGTCGGTCGCGAATCCCAACCCGCATTTCCCCCCGATTCCGCGGCGATTTGAAGCCCAGCCGCGGGGAACCCAACTGCGCCTTTGACTCGCCCCGCGCCTGCGGCACAGTTCGCGCCATGAAATCTCTTTCGCGCTGGTGCGTCGCTGCTGCCCTCGTCGCGTTTGCCCCGCTCGCCACACCCGCTGCGCGCGCCGCGGATGATTACAAGCCCGGCCCCGATTCGCTGCCGCAGCCCGGCGTGCCGAAGGGCGAGACGATCAAGGGCGTTTTCGATCAGAGTAAAATTTTCCCCGGCACCACGCGCGATTACACCGTTTACCTCCCGCAGCAACTCGACCGCACCAAGCCCGCGCCCGTGATGGTCTTGCAGGATGGCGGCGGCTTCAGCGCGCCGACGGCGTTCGACAACTTGATTCACAAGAAGGAAATCCCCGCGCTCGTCGGCGTCTTCGTGATGCACGGCCGCGTGAAAGCGCCCACCACCAACGCCCTCGACCGCTTCAATCGCAGCTACGAATACGACGGCCTCGGCGACGCCTACGCGCGTTTTCTGCTCGAGGAATTGCTCCCCTTCATCGCGGCGAAACACGGCGTCACGCTCTCCACCAACGGCACCGACCGCGCCATCGGCGGCGCGAGCAGCGGAGCCATCGCGGCCTTCACCGCCGCGTGGGAACGCCCCGACGCCTTCACCCGCGTCTTCAGCGCCATCGGCACTTACGTCGGGCTGCGCGGCGGAAATGTTTATCCCACGCTCGTGCGCAAATTCGAGCCGAAGCCCATTCGCGTTTATTTGCAGGATGGTTCCGCGGATCAAAACATTTACGGCGGCGACTGGTGGAAGGCGAACGAGGAACTCGAGCGCGCGCTGAAATTCGCCGGCTACGAAGTCGAGCACGCGTGGGGCGACGGCGGCCACAACGGCAAACACGGCACCGCCGTTTTCCCCGACGCCCTGCGCTTCCTCTGGAAAGACTGGCCCGCGCTGCCCAAGGCTGGCCTCGGCTCCCCGCAACTCAAGGAAGTCGCGCTGCCCGGTGAAGGCTGGCAGCTCGTCGCCGAGGGTTACAAATTCACCGAAGGCCCGGCCGCCAACGCGCAGGGCGAGGTTTTCTTCAACGACATTCCCAACAGCAAAACCTACAAAATCGGCCGCAACGGCGGCGTCACCGAATTTCTCTCCGACACCAAGCGCAGCAACGGCCAGGCGTTCGGACCCGACGGACGCCTCTACGTTTGCGCGATGGACGCCGAGAAAATCCTCGCCTACGACGCCGATCGCCGCGCGACCGTGATCGCCGAAGGCATCCGCGCCAACGACATCGTCGTGCGCCACGACGGACTGATCTACGTCACCGACCCGAACTGGTCCGGCGCAAACACCAACACCAGCCGCGTCTGGCTCCTCCGCCCGAACGGTGAAAAAACCATCGTGGACACCGGCCTGAAATTCGCCAACGGCCTCACCCTCTCGCCCGATCAAACGCTGCTCTACGTGGCCGACACCCGCGAGCACTGGATTTACAGCTATCAAATCGCCGCCGACGGCACGCTCAAACACAAGCAGCGCTACTATCATCTCCACGTCCCCGACACCGCCGACGACAGCGGCGCGGACGGCCTGCGCGTCGATCACGACGGCCGCCTCTACGTCGCCACGCGCCTGGGCATCCAGGTTTGCGACCAAGCGGGCCGGGTGAATTTCATCCTGCCCACGCCCAACGGCAAAATCTCCAACCTCACCTTCGGCGGCGAAAACAACGACCTCCTCTACGCCACCTGCGGCGACAAAGTTTTCCAGCGCAAGCTCAAGGTGAAAGGCGCCCACGCCTGGCAAACGCCGAACAAACCGGCGGGGCCGCGGTTGTAAGAGCCTGTCTGAAAATGCGGTGGAGCGCGGCTGTGTCGCAGACCAGCCGCAGCCACCAGCGCAACCCGGACGCCGCACCCATGAGTCTGTGCTGCG
>JAYVOY010000220.1:0-7236 GCA_043757645.1 Verrucomicrobiota bacterium | reverse complement strand
CCGTTCGCGCCGGTGACCGTACCAACAAGGTAACGGTTGAAGTGGTTGCCGCGCCGCCGCGGCGGGAACTTAGTTTTGTAAATGACATCCTGCCGGTGCTGGGCAAGGCGGGTTGCAATGCGGGCGCGTGTCATGCAAAGCCGGAGGGACAGGCGGGATTCAAGCTATCGGTGTTCGCGTACGATCCCAAGGAAGACTACAACTACATCCTGAAACACTCGCGCGGACGGCGGATTACCGCGGCGGCACCGGACGAGAGTTTGTTGCTCCGGAAGCCGACGATGGAAGTAACTCACGGTGGCGGGCTGCGATTGCAGCGGGATTCGGAGGCTTATCGGATTTTGGTGGAATGGATTCGCCTGGGGCTGCCTTATGGCGGAACAAACGTGCCGGTGCTTCAAGCCATAGAAGTCTATCCCCACGAACGGAGGTATCGGAAGGAAGCATTTCAGCCGCTGGTGGTTCGCGCGAAATATTCGGATGGTCAGGTCCGGGATGTAACCCATCTCGCGGACTTTAGTTCCACCGAGAAGGAGATTGCGACGGTGGACGAGCAGGGCGGCGTGATGATTGGGCGGACGCCGGGGCAGGGCGTCATCATCGCGCGGTTCATGGGGATGGTGGATGTCTCGCGGGTGACGGTGCCGACGGATCGTGTTTTGCCCGCGGCGCTTTATGCGGAGTTGCAGATCAACAATGACATCGACCGATTGGTTCACGGTCAGCTCCAGAAACTCGGCTTTGCGCCGTCGCCGTTGTGCAACGACGCGGAGTTCGCGCGGCGGACTTCGCTGGATGTCACCGGCCAGCTTCCGTCGCCGGAAATGGTGCGGCAGTTTTTGGCGGACAAGGATCCCGCGCGGCGTGAGCGCTGGATGGATCGGATGCTGGAGAGTCCGGCGTACGCGGACCATTGGGCCGTGAAATGGGCGGACCTTTTGCGGGGGAACCCCTCCCGGGTGGGCGTGAAGAGCGTCTATGTTTTCGACAACTGGCTGCGCGATTCTTTCCGTCGGAACAAGCCCTACGATCAAATGGTCGCCGAGTTACTCGTCGCACAAGGCTCGACGCACAAATATGGGCCGGTGGTTTTCTTCCGTGATCGTCGTGAACCGGCCGATGTGGCGACGATGGTCAGCCAGATTTTTCTCGGCATTCGGATGGAGTGCGCGAAGTGCCACCACCATCCGAATGAGAAGTGGAGTCAGACTGACTTCTATCAAGTCGCGGCATTCTTCGCTCAGATCAAGCGCAAGGGGCAGGGGATTTCCGCGCCGATTTCGGGCGAGCCGGAGTACATTTTTCACGGTCCCGGCGGCGTGGTGAAACATCCCGTCACCGGCGAGACGCTGCAGCCGGTGCCGCCCGACGGGGTGCCTGCGACGGTCGCGGAGGGCCGTGATCCGCGGGAATTATTCGCGGAGTGGATTCGGTGGCCGGACAATCCGTTCTTCGCGCGCGCGGCGGTGAACCGCGTTTGGGCGGAACTGCTCGGCCGCGGCATCGTCGATCCGGTCGATGATTTTCGCGCGTCGAATCCGCCTTCGAACGAGGCGCTCCTGGATTTTCTCGCGCGCGATTTCGCGGGTCACGGATTTGATTTGAAGCACCTCATGCGCACGATCATGCGCTCGCGGGTGTATCAGCAAAGTTCGCTCGCAACGGAGAACAACCGCGCCGACACGCGCAATTTCTCGCGGTCGTATCGTCGTCGCCTGCCGGCGGAAGTGTTGTCCGACGCGGTGCTGGCGGTGACGGGTGTGCCGGATTCGTTTCAAGGTTTGCCGCCCGGCGCGCGCGCGGGCGAGACGTGGAATCACAAACTCGACTCGGATTTTCTCGATGCGTTTGGGCGTCCGAATTCCAGCGCCGAGTGTCCGTGCGAGCGCGACGCGAAACCCAGCGTCGTGCAGGTGCTGCACCTGATGAACTCGAACAAACTGCAGGCGCGCATCGGTGCGACGGAAGGTCGCGCGGCGCGGCTGGCGGCGGGCAAACTCTCCGCGGCGGAAATCATCACCGAAATCTATCTCGCGGCCCACGGGCGGTTTCCGTCGAGCGAGGAAATTCGCCGCGCGGAAGCGGCCTTCAAGGGCGACGGAGCCACGCGGAAGACGGGCGCCGAGGACGTGATGTGGGCGCTGGTCAATTCCGCGGAATTCATTTTCAACCACTGAAAACGGCGCGTAGGTTCCGCTACAAATCCAGAAATTCCATGAGCGACTTGAACACCAATGGTGCGGGAATCCGGCGGCGCGATTTCGTGCAGCTCGGACTCGGGGCCGTGGCGGGCGTTGGCTTCGCCGACATTCTGCGGCTGCGCGCGCAGGCCGCGGAGGCCGCGGGCAAGAGCAGTCCGGACGAGGTTCGCTGCATCCTCGTGTGGCTGGACGGCGGGCCGAGCCATTTTGAAACCTTCGATCCGAAGCCCGATGCGCCGCGCGAAATCCGCGGGGAATTCGGCACGATCAAAACCAAAATTCCCGGCGCGCATTTCTGCGAAACCGCGCCCGCCCTCGCGGCGGTTTCGGACAAGCTCACGATCGTCCGCTCGATCTGCCACAAGGATCCGAATCACGGCGGCGGCAATCATTACTTGATGACCGGCGCGCCGACGCCCGTGCCCGTGGGCTGCGGCGCGTTTGTCACGTTTCATCCGTCGTTCGGTTCGGTCGTTTCCCACCAGCGCGGCGTGCGCGGCGGGATGCCGGCCTACATGACGATGCCCTCGATGTCGCGCTCGGGCGGTCCGAATTTCCTCGGCGCGCAGCACGCGCCATTCGTCATCGGCAATGATCCCAACGGCGCGGATTTCAAGGTGCGCGATGTGGTGTTGCCGACGGAAATCAGTGAAGGCCGCGCGATGACGCGCCAGCAACTGCGCAGCTCGCTCGATCAAATGCAGCGCATCAACGAGGCCGAGGCCGAGGATCCCACGCTGAGTTTCGACAGCTTTTATCGGCAGGGGCTGGAGCTGGTCTCGTCGCCGTCGGCGCAGGCGGCGTTCGACATTTCGCGCGAGCCGGAAAAGGTGCGCGAGCGTTACGGTCGCAATCCGCTCGGGCAGCGGCTGCTGTTGTGTCGGCGGCTCGTCGAGGTCGGCGTTTCGTTTGTGACGTGCTACTACGGCGGCTGGGATCATCACGTCGGGATTTTCAAACTGATCAAGGAGAGTTTCATGCCGAAGCTCGATCAAGGATTGGCGGCGTTGATCAATGATTTGGATGAACGCGGCTTGGCGAAAACCACGCTCGTTATTGTGCTCGGCGAATTCGGGCGGACCCCGATCATCAACGAACGCGGCGGGCGCGATCACTGGCCCGGCGCGATGTCGGTGCTCATGGCGGGTGGCGGCGTGCCGCGCGGGGCCATCGTCGGCGCGACGGATGCGAAGGGCTATTACGCGTCGGAAAACATTTATTCGCCGGAGGATTTCGCGGCGACGCTCTACACGAAAATGGGCATCGATCCGGACCAGTTGCTGCACACGAACACCGGTCGGCCGGTGCCGCTGGTCAATGGCGGGCGGCGCATCAAGGAACTCTTTGTTTGAGGCCGCGCGTGCGTGGGGCGTTGCGAAGTGAGGCGCGCGTCGGCGCGGGTTTTCGACTCCTGCTGCTGGGCGGATTCCTCGCGTGGTGCGGGCTTGGGGCCGCGCGGGCCGCGGCGCCGGTGATTGATTCCTACTTTCCCCTCGGCGGTCAGATTGGCGGGAAAGCCAAGATAACTTTTTCGGGAAAACTCGCGCCTTGGCCGGTGGGCGGCTGGGTGGAGGGCGAGGGCATTGATTTCAAAGCGGCGGGAACCAACGGAGTTTTCGAGATTTCCATTGCCACCAACGCCGCGCCGGGACCGCGGTTGCTGCGGTTGTTCAACGCGGACGGTGCATCCACGCCGCGGATTTTCATGGTGGGAACGTTTCCGGAAATTTCCGAAACGGAGCCGAATGATGCGGCGAGCAAACCGCAGGTGATCGCGAAATTGCCGGTGACGATCAACGGCGCGTTCGATAAGGCGGGCGACGTGGATTCGTTCGCGGTGCAGCTCGAGGCGGGGCAAACGCTGGTGGCCGAAGCGATCGCGAACATGGTCGGAATCGCGATCGATCCGGTGATCAATCTGCGTGATGGCGACGGGAACAAAGTCGCGTTTGTGCATGACGGGCTGGGGCTGGATCCGCTGCTGGCCTATCCGGTGACGCAGGGGGGCACTTACATCGTGCAGCTCGCGGGCTTCGCGTATCCGCCCGCGGCGGACGTGCGTTATGTGGGCGGCAAGAGCCAATACTATCGCCTGAGCCTCACTGCTGGGCCGTACCTCCGCCACGCGTTTCCGGCGGGAATCCGGCGTGGTGAGGCGGCGACGGTGCAACTGCACGGCTGGAATTTGGGCGGCACGAATCAATCGCTCGCGCATCTGGTGCCCGCGGCGGCGACGACGGGGCGCGTGGACTTCGCCGAAGTCACGCGGCTGGGCCTGCCGAATCACGTGCGCCTCGCGCTGGGCGGCGGCGTGGAGATTTTTGAAACCGAACCGAACAACACGGCGACGAACGCGCAAAAAATTGTTCCGCCGGTGACGATCAACGGACGCATCGATCCCGCGGCGGACGTGGATCGGTTCACATTTTCCGCGAAGAAAGGCGAACGCTTCGAGCTGAAATTGTTGTCGGCGTCACTCGGCGCGCCGATGGATGCGCTGCTGCTCGTCGAGGATGCGACCGGCAAGGAATTGTTGCGCGTGGATGATTCCGCCGGGGATTTTGATGCGCGCACGATTTGGATCGCGCCGGGCGACGGCGCATACGTGGTGGCGGTGCGGGATTTGTTCGGCAAGGGCGGGTCGGATTTTGTGTATCGGCTGGAAGTCGGCGCGCCGGTTCCGTCGTTCACCGTCGCGGCGGACACGCACGCGTACGCGGTGCAGGTCGGCAAGACGAACGAGTTCAAACTGACGGTCACGCCGGTGAATGGTTTCGTCTGCACGAATTTGCAGGTGATGATCGAGGGGCTGCCGGAGGGCGTTGCAGTGCGAGTGCCGAAAATCGCGGCGAAGGGCGGCGAGGTGAAAGTGAGCCTCGTCGCCAGTGCCGACGCCGAGCCGTCGAATCAGCCGATTCGCGTGCTGGTCTTCGATAAGGAGAAGCCCGCGCTGGCGCGGCCCGCGATATTCACCGTCAACGCGAAGGACACGTCGCCCGAGTTGTTCATCAATTCCACCGATTCGCTGTGGCTGACGGTGACCTCGGGACCGGCGCAGCCGAATGCGGCGGCGAAAAAGAAGCAGAAAAAATGAGGGTGGTTTGGAGCGCCGCCGTCTCGGCGGCTCACGGCGTGGGCGGCCCGGAGCGGCCATCGGCGCACAAGTTTTGGGTTCACCATGTAGTGGGACTTTTGCGCAACGGCCAAGGCTCGCAGCAGTTCCGTTCCGACGGTGTGAGCCGCCGAGATGGCGGCGCTCCAACTGCATGGTTGCGGTTAAGAAGGGGGGATAAACCGCCGATGTTTAAGCGGGTCGGCCCGGGAAATAATTTCACGGAATCCGCCGGCAGTAAAAAGATCCCGAGCGGCGAAGCGGGTGGGCGGCGTGGCGGTTTTCGCGACGATCCAAAGCGCGCGCAAGCGCGTGAAACCGCGATGAACAGGGCTTTTTGCTTGCGTTGAAAATGACTTAACCTAGGGTCGCCGGACGTTTGGATGCGACAGCGCAACGGTCCCGTGACAGCCGAGCAGCGGCTGCGCCGGACCTCCGGATGGCCGCCCTGTGCAGATTACATGAGCAGGAATTTTTTTGGCCGTCGGCAATGCTGTCGTTCTTCCACGGGCGCGCGCGTAGCTCAACTGGATAGAGTGACGGTCTCCGAAGCCGTAGGTTGTGGGTTCGACTCCCGCCGCGCGCACCATTTTCCCGCCGGTTGGTTTTCACTTTTCCCCCGTCAATCCCGCCCGCTTCCGCCCGCTGCTTGTGCCGTGAGGGTCGGGTGGGCGGCTGAATTACAGGACGCACACCGCCATGACTAGCAAGAGTTTCGATCCCAACGCGCCGAAGGTCATCCGCTTTTCGGAGGAGGTCGCGCTGGAGCCGACCGCCAGCATTTTGATGCTTGAGGACAGCGCCGAGCAGACGGTGAGCCTCAAGGAGTTGCTCGAGGCGCACAACTACAAGGTCTTCACCGCGGCCAATGGCGTCGAGGGTCTCAAGCACGTCATGACGCGCGATTTCGACGTGATCTTGTGCGACATGCTGATGCCGATGCTGCCGGGCGACATGTTTTATCTCGCGGTGGAAAAGACGAAACCGCAACTCTGTCGGCGCTTCATTTTCTTCTCCGGCTACAACGGCGATCCCAAAATCGACGGCTTCATCCGCAAGGTGAAGGGCTTGATGCTGAACAAGCCGCTGCAAATCCGTTACCTGCTTGATTCGATCAAGCTCATCTTGAAAAAGAATCAGGGCGCGCCGATGCCAGTCCCAGTGGCGGCGTGAGGTGGGAAATTCCCACCGAGTGGTTGATGCGCGGGTTGCGGGAGCGAGCGTGAAGTGGGGCACCGGATTGCCCATATTAACCCGAACTCCGAAATCGGGGAGCGCACGCCTCCGTCGGGTGCTGGCCGGCGTCCCGCCGGCCAGTCGTTCCACTAACTTTCTCCGCTTCGCCCCACCGCACAAAATCGAACGTCGCGCGGGAAAGGCAGACCACCGAACGAGATTTCGGCGGGACGCCGAAATCAACACGCGGGACGCGTGCGCTCCCCATTCCCATTTCGGAGTTCGGGATTAAAAATCTCCCGGCCCGCATTGCGCCTGAAGTCGGAGATCAATTCCCGTTTTCGTGCCCGTTGACTTGCCCCACTCAGCGCGTCACCCGGATGCGGTAAAACCTCGTGCCGTTCGTGCCGATGGAATTCGTGAAGCTACTGGGGTTGGGTGACGGCACTGGATTGGTGAAAATGTCCGCCCAGATATTCGTCACTCCCAAACCAATGCGTTGCTGCAAGAACTGCGTGGCCCAGATGCCGCCCTGCCAATCAATCCGCATCCCTCCCGCCACTGGTTGAATCCGGTCGATGCGCAGATAGGAATTCGGGTCCGTTGGATTCGTGTCCGCGAGGTATTCCGGCAAATTCTTGAACTTGTCCCCGTCGGGATCGGCGTTCGGGTCGGCGGCAAGGCTGGCGAAATATTGGACCTCCCACCAATCGGGCAGCCCGTCGCGGTCGCTGTCGGACGGGATGC
>JAYVOY010000219.1:0-7237 GCA_043757645.1 Verrucomicrobiota bacterium | reverse complement strand
ATAGTGTGCCCGCGTTGGAACCGCATCTCATGACCAAAGTGTCGGCCAGCGGTGTTCAATCTGTGTTTCATCCGTGGCTCAACTGCATCGTTCCGGCTGAAACTCTGTCGCGCCTGGCTCACCGACACCGTGCCGACGCCGCCGATCTTCTGGATCGCGCCCGCCGAACCGCTTGACCTCTGGCTTCTCACCGAGCGCCTGCTCCGCGATTGGCGCACGTTGCTCCTCGATGTCGAACTGCGCCGTTACGCCCTGAATCCGGAGCACCAGGACGACCTCGAAGCGGGCCTGCGCGAGCAAGCCCTCGCGCTCGCCGACCGCCTTGCACGCGGCACGACGGCCACGTCCGCGCTTGCCGAGGCGCTCCGCGCGCGCCAGTTTGGCCGCGAATCGCGGGCCAACAAGGGCATCAATCTGCTGCCGGAGGACAGCGGCCCCGGTCTCAATTTGCCGCCGCACATCGCCCAGGAATTCCTCCGCGCCCGCACCGCCCGCCCGCCCGCGGCCTTCGCCGACCGCACGGAGAATTATTTCCAAAAGCTGTTCCACGATTTGAAACGATGAGCACCGCAGACACTGCGCAGCACGTGAGTTCTGAAGACCCGAATTTGGCAGGGGAATTTTGCTGTCTTAATTCTTCTGCCCAAAATTCCTCTGCCCATTTTCGGGCGACCGAACGGACGCGCGATTTGCCCAGTGTTTACAGGGTCTTGCTCACGCTCGCCTTTTTTCTGCTCCTTGCCGCCACGACCAACGCCGCGCCCGCGCCGGACGCGCCGTTGCGCGCCGCGCTCAATTTTCTCGTCACCCAGCAACAGGCCGACGGCTCGTTCGGCGAGCCGCAGCCGCGCTTGAAAACCGCGTTCGCATTGCTCGCCGTGTTGTCCGTCGGCGAGCGCGCGGGGAGCAATGCCACGGCGTTCCTCGCGCGTTCGGCCAGTTTTCTCGCGACGGACGCGCGCGCGGATGGGTTTCTCGGCGACGAACTTTTTCCGACCAAAAGCCACGCCGTGGTGCTCACGGCCTTGATCGAAGCGCACGCGCGGCTGGCGGACGCCGAACAGCGCGGCGCGGCGGGTGAACGCATTCAGGGCGGGTTGCGGCACTTGCTCCAGGCGCAGGATCGCAGCAGCGCGTCGCCGTCGCGCGGCGGGTGGAGCATGGAGGGCAAGACCGGCCGCCCGAATGACCGGCGCGCGAGCGGTTGGGCGCTGCTCGCGTTGCGCTCGGCGCGCGCGCGCGGACTCGACGTGCCCGCCGCCCAGCTCGAACGCGCCACGAGCTTTCTGCTCGGCGCGTTCAAGGAGCAGGCGGACAACGCCAGTCAGGTCGGCGGCTTCAGCGTGGACACCGAGGGCCTGGCGGTGGAACTCATGAGCGCGCTCGGCGGTTGGGTGCTCGCGACGACGCCCGCGTCCGCGAAGGCCGACTGGGCAAAGAAAAATCTCGCGTGGCTCGCGAAACATCCGCCGGCGTGGACTGGTCCGAATTATTTTTATTCCTCCTTCTTCCGCCTGCGCGCCCTGAAATTCAGCGACGACGCCACCGCGCTCGCCCACGAGCAAACCCGCCGCATCGCCACGCAAATCGTCGATCACCAAAAAGCCGACGGCTCGATCCTCGTCCCACCCGGCAACGCGCAAAACACTGTCTCGATGGGTCCCGTCTTCGCCACCGCCCTCGCGATTCTCCTGCTCAACACCCCGGACAGTTGCCTCGCGACGGATGAGGATTTTCGGGTGGGGCGGGATTTTTGAAAGCGAACCGAAGCGGGTTCGCGGGCTTTCGCTTGCGTCCGGGAAACGCCATTGGAGAGAGGAATCCTGATTGCATCGAACGCTTCGGTTTTCTGGGCGTTTTCTCCCTCACCCCAAACCTCTCCCGCTGGGAGAGGGCAGGGGTGAGGGCGAACGGCCCGCCTGCACGAGGCGCGCTCATTTTTCGCGGGAAGACACCTGTCGGTGATCGCGGAAAACCCCAACGGCCCCGCGCTGGTAACGCGTTGCGGGTGGTGCTCCGAACTGAACCGCATCGCCGCCACCGCCCGCGATGCCGAACCGGTCGTAGCGCCGCCGTCCCGGCGGCTCCCGGCGTGGGAAAGTCCGCGGGGGCAAATTGTCCGCGCGCTTTTGGTTCCCGATTCCGTGAGCCTTTTGGGCTGCGGAAAATCCGCGCGTTCGCCCCGTTTGGACGGTGTGAGCCGCCGGGACGGCGGCGCTACGGGGCGGCGGCGGCGGAATATTCCTCCGCGCCCAAATTGTTTCCCCCAGTTCGGACTTTCCTTTCGCGGCGGGGTCGGGACAGTTTCCGCCGCTATGCCCAAATTTTCTTTTGCCCTGCTGGCTGCGTGCGCGGCTTTGTTGCTTCCAGTTCGCGCGGCGGCGCCCTTCGAGTTGAAGGACGGCGACCGCGTGGTGTTCCTCGGCGACACGCTGATCGAGCGCGAGCAGCATTACGGGTGGATCGAGCTGATGCTCACCACGCGCTTCCCGGACCGGCACGTCACCTTCCGCAACCTCGGCTGGAGCGCGGACACGCCGGCGGGCGAATCGCGCCTCGGCCTCTCGCTCACGCAGGCGGGCAACGAGCCGGAGGGCGAGGGCTGGAAGATGCTCGTCAAGCAGATCGAAGACGCCAGGCCCACGGTGGTGTTCGTCGGCTACGGGATGGCCAGTTCGTTCGACGGCGAGGTCGGCCTGCCCAAATTCAAGGCCGACTACAACCGCCTGCTCGACACCATCGAGAAGATTTCGCCGGGGGTGAGGCTGGTGTTGTTGTTATACGGCCCCACGCAAGTGAAATACGGACCCGAGGATGGAAGATACGCGCCCCAAAAAAATCGTATTAACGATTCGCTCACGAGCTACATCAGCGCGATTCGCGACATCGCTGACCAGCGAAAGTTGCTGTTCTTCCCCGTTCACACCTCGCCGATGGATTACGGTGGTGGCTACTGGAAATACGTCGGCAAGGAGCCGCTATCGGACAACTGGATTCACTATGCGTCCAACGGTTACCGCTGCGTGGCGCGCTACATCGAATACCATATCAATGAACCCACGGCGGATGATCCAGGTGTGCCGGGAAAATGGTTCATGGCCCCAGAAACTGTTGAACCTCTCCGCCAAGTCATCCTCCGCAAGAACGAGTTCTTCTTCCACCGCTCGCGCCCGGCGAACATGGCTTACATCTTCGGTTTCCGGAAAGGCGAGCAGGGCAGGAACGCCGTCGAGATTCCGCAGTTCGATCCGCTCATCGCGGCCGAGGAGAAGAAGATTTTCGAGCTCTGCAAACACCTGAACGACACGAGTTTTATACCCGGTCCCGAGTTGCAGCCCGCGAAGTTGCGCGAGCGCGCCGCCGCCGCGAAGTTCACGCCGCAGCCGCATCCGGAGTTCACCGTGGCCGAGGGTTTCGAGATCACGCTGTGGGCGGAGAATCCGTTTCTGCACAAGCCGATTCAAATCAACTTCGATCCGCAGGGGCGGCTCTGGGTCGCGAGCAGCGAGGTCTATCCGCAGGTGGAACCGGGCGAGGCCGCGCACGACAAAATCATCGTGCTCGAGGACACCACGGGCGCGGGCAAGGCCGACAAGGCGACGGTCTTCGCCGATGGGTTGCTGATTCCGACGGGCGTGATTCCCGGTGACGGCGGCTGCTACGTCGCGCAGAGCACGGAATTGCTGCACTTCAAGCAGACGGACCCGAAGAAGTTCGTCGGCGACCAGCGGCGGATTGTTCTCTCCAGCTTCGGCACCGAGGACACGCATCACAATCTCCACACGCTGCGCTGGGGGCCGGACGGCCGCCTCTGGATGAACCAATCGATCTACACGCGCAGCGAGGTCGAGACGCCCCACGGCGTCGTGCGCCTGCGCAGCGGTGGCATCTTCCGCTTCGAGCCAGCCACGCAGAAGTTGGAAGTGATGTTCAAGGGCTGGTGCAATCCGTGGGGCCACCAGTTCGATGAGTTCGGCCAGAGCTTCGTGACGGACGGCGCGGGCTTCAAGGGCGTTAGTTGGGGCGTGCCCGGCGCGATGTATTTCACTTACGCGAAAATGCGCCGTGAGATGCAGAGTGTCAGCCCCGGCAACTACCCGAAGTTCGCCAGCCTCGAAATCATCCGCAGCACGCACTTCCCCGCCGACTGGCAGGGCCGCGTGGTGACGTGCGACTTCCGCGCGAACCGCGTGACTTCGTTCAGCATCACCGAGCAGGGCGCGGGCTACATCACCAAGCAGGAGGCCGATATTTGCCGCACCTCGAACAACACCTTCCGCCCCATTGACGTGAAGCTCGGCCCCGACGGCGCGCTCTACATCGCGGACTGGAGCAACCCGATCATCAACCACGGCGAGGTGGATTTCCGCGACCCGCGCCGCGACCGCGAGCACGGGCGCATCTGGCGCGTGAGTGTGAAAGGAAGAAAGCTGAACGAAAAGATGTCTGCGCCAGACGCGACACTGGTCAAAGCCGCCCAGCGGGACGCGGATCAAAAAGGCGAACGGCAACTCGCAGTTGAAATGCTCATCATCGCGTGGCTCCAACGCGCAGCCGGGCCAGATTCCTTCGGCCGCGACCAGTCACGTCGAGTGTTGATGGACATCGGCAGAGAAACCGTTGCTAAAACCCTTCAGCGGTGGACCGATGTCCAAATTGAAAACGTCCGCAATCCGCAGCGAATGCCTAAAACGCTGGGCATGCTGGAAAGGGAAAACACGACCACGGTGGCGAGGATGGACGCAAAGAAGCCGACGACCGAGCTCGATTTGCTAAACCTGCTTTGGGTGCATCAAGCTTTGGGGATTTCAAATCCGGAACTCCTAGACCAGCTCCTCGCCGCGCAGGACGGCCGCATCCGCGCCGCCGCCGTGCGCGTGCTAGCGGGGGAGCTTTGAGCCGTTGGCAGACGCGATCACCCGCGCGAGAATCCAACCATGAGCGCCACCGAACTGTTTAAAGAAGCCCGCAAACTCAAGCCCGCCGAGCGCGCGCACTTCATCGAGTTGCTGGCCCGGCAAACCGCCTGGCTGGAGGATTTGACCCGGATTTTGAAATTGAGATCGCGGACGGCGCAGCCGTCCGGGGAGCGCACGCCGCTGGCGTGCAGTTTTCGGCGGCCCGCCGAAAACCTCGTACCACTAACTTTTCCGCGCGGGCAAGAAGGTAAGAACAGGGACACGCGGGTTTCGGCGGGCCGCCCAAACCGGCACGCGAGCCGCGTGCGCTCCTCGTTCCCAATTCGGAGTCCGGATTTGATCGACTCCGCCGTCGCCAAATCGCGCCGCGATGAACCCGAGCGCCCGCTGGCCGAATTGCTCACCCGCCACGGGCTGGCATGAAATGAAAACCGCTGCCCGCCCACTTACCCCCCGGCAGGGACTCCGCCTCGCGCGCGCGGAGCTGAAGCGTCTTCGCTCGCGTTTGGAAGATCTCAGCGACTACGTGGATTTGCTCGAAGCACGAAAGCGAGACGCCGGCAAGCCCACCTATTCCATCGCAGAAGTTTTCCGTCGGCTCCACTCCTCTTCCCCATGAAACTCAAATCACTGCAACTCCTCGTCTGCGCGACCGCTCTCCTCGGCGCGTCTGCTCCGCTCGTCACCGCCGCCGATTCCGCGGAGGACGCGCGCCTCGCCCAGCTCGCCCGGCTCATCGCTGATCCGCACCCGCGCGTGCGCGTCGAGGCGGTGCGCGCGCTCGCGAAGATTCCCTCGGCAAAATCCGCCGCGCTGGTGTTGAGCGCCGTGGATGGTATCGGCACCGACAAGTTCCTCGATTACGCCGTGTGGCTGTCGATCAACGACCTCGCGCCGCAGTTCCTCGCGATGCTCGAGTCGGGCGCGTGGATGCCGGATTCGCCCGCGAAACAGCGGCAGCTCGAGTTCGCCATGCGCGCGCTCGATCCCGCGATCGCCGCGTCGAGCGTCGCGAAAATTCTCGCCGCCAAAACTTTGACCAAAGACGGCGCTGGCCCGTGGATCGAACTCATCGGCGCCGCCGGTGGGCCGCCGGAAATCAACCGCCTCTGGGAGCAAACCGTCGCGAATGGCTTCGATGACCAGGCCACGCCGCGCGCGCTCACCGCGCTCGCGTCCGCCGCGCGGCTGCGCGGCCTCAAGCCCGCGGGCGATGCCTCGCGCGGGGTGAGGTTCCTTTCTTACGCCACTTTGACGACCCGCGTCGCGGCGGTGGACCTGCTCGGCGCGTGGAAAAATCCCGGCGCGGCCTTCGCTGAAATGGTGAAGCTCGCGGGCGACGAAAAGACGCCAATCGAAGTTCGCGCCGCGCTCTTCGCCGCGTTCCGCGAACTCGGCGCAATCCCGCCCGTGCTCGGCGCTTTGCAGCCGCTGGCCGCGAAGACCTCGCCCGCGCCCGTGCGCCGCGCGGCTGCCGTCACCCTCGCGTCGCTTCAGCCCGCGAAGTTCGCCGGCCTCGCGCTCGACGAACTCGCCGAGACCAAGACCGAGGCCGATGCGCTCGATCTCTGGCGCGGCGTGCTCGGCACCAAGGGCGCGGCGAAACAATTCGCCGACCAGATTTCCTCCAAGCCGAATCTGCCCACGCACGCCGCCAGCGCGGGCTTGCGCGCCACGCGCGAGGGCGGATTGCCGGACGCCGCGCTCGTCGCCGCGCTCACAAAAATCGCGAACCTCACCGCGCTCTCGCCGGACAAACTCACGCCGGAGAAGTTGCGCGAACTCGGCGACCTCGCGGTGAAGACCGGTGATCCCGCGCGCGGCGAATTGGTTTATCGCCGCGCCGAGTTGGGCTGCGTGTTGTGCCACAGCATCGGCGGCGTCGGCGGCAAGGTCGGTCCCGACATGACGAGTCTGGGCGCGAGCGCGCCGGTGGATTACCTCGTCGAATCCGTGTTGTTGCCGAACGCGAAGATCAAAGAGGGTTTCCACTCGCTCGTCATCACCACGAAGGACGATCAGGAATTCAGCGGCATCCTCGTGCGCGAGACCGGGCAGGAACTCATCCTCCGCAACGCGTTGAATCAGGAGGTGAGCGTCGCGAAAAATAACATCGCCAAACGCGCCAACGGCCTTTCCCTCATGCCCGCCGGCCTGCTCGACAGCGTCGCCGCAGCGGATCGCAACGACCTCATCGCCTTCCTCAGCCGCCTCGGCAAAGCGGGCGACTTCGATGCGAGCAAGGGCGGCGTGGCGCGCGCGTGGCGCGTGCTGCCCGTGACGCATCGCATGGACCAGGGCGGCTGGGACAAAATCAC
>JAYVOY010000218.1:0-7243 GCA_043757645.1 Verrucomicrobiota bacterium | reverse complement strand
TGATCGATTTGGAATCGTAGAGGAGCCGGCCGATGAGCGTGGACTTGCCGTCGTCCACGGAGCCGCAGGTGTTGAAGCGGAGAATTTCGATGGGGTGTGGAGTGGGGGGCATGGCAAAAAGTCAGTCGATTTTGGGAATCTCGGCGCGGAGAGCATCGAGTCGGGTGCGGGTGTTGTGAAGGTCGGCCCAGCGGTTGAGATACTCCCAATCAAGCGCGGCTTCACCTTTCACAGCCATCACGTCGCGGATATCCTCGATATCCTTCGAGCGCCCCCAGCGGAGTTTGGAGAGGATCAAATCCTCGGCCGTGAGGACGAACGACGGATGGGCATCAAAGACAAACGCCTGTCGTCGCGCGAACCGGCTCTGGTCGAAGGTTTCGTCACTTAGGAGGAACAACTCGATTTTGAACTCCGTCGCCACGTGCTTCAACGTGTGGCGAAAGGTGCCCGTGTTGGTTTCAAAAGTGGCCTGCGGGTCGAACGAGAATTCCGGCCCCAACTCCGCCTCGAACCGACTCAAGCCGGCTGCGTCCACCGCGAGCACGATGTCCGCATCCTGTGTCGAACGAGCGAACGAGTGAAAGTTGCGGGCAAAGGAACCCACCACCATGTGCGGGACGCCGCACCGCGCCAGCGCGCCAACCACCCGCGAAGCAATTTCCTGCGAGTCCATCAGTGGCGCGAGTTCTTGAGCAGGCGTCCGATAGCCAGACGGCGGCGCAGACCCCGCCGCAGTTCCGCTTCCGTCGCATTCGGCATTTCCTGCCGCAGCCCGCACAGCGAAATCGAGCACGCGTAGTCGAAAAGTTCCGGCCCTTGCAAAATGCGCCGCTCCGGCGGTGTCCGCCGCGCGCGCAGCACCCGCTCGCGGTAAATCTCGTCCGCCAGTTCTTGGAATTCCGATTTCATCAACAATTTCGCCGTCACGATACCGAAGTTCCCGCTCAGTCGTAATCAAAAATTGCGCTCGCCGTCGCCTCGCGATCCGCGACGAGCCGCACCCAATACGCCGTGAATGCGGCGGGAAACGTGTGTGCCACCGCCCTGCCCGGCTCCACCGTGAACTCGCGATACGGCACCCACAAGCCACCGCCGGTGAGGTCCACCTCGACGCGCATCGCCACCGGCCCGGTCCCCGCGTGCGTGAGCGAAACGCGCTTGCGGTCGTAGCCCGTCATCAGAAACGGGTCGCTCGGCACACCGGCTTTCACCGCGGTGTCGCGCCACGGTCCGCCGGTGCCGCGGGCTTTGCCCAAGCGCCACACATCATCAATCGCGCCCGCCCACAGCGCGGTCTTGCCGTCATCGCTGCGAAGAATGTGCGGGTTGTCAGCGGGCGCGTCGGTGGCGACCCCGCTCATCACGAGCAGGCCGCGATACGAGCAGTAATCCACGATGCGGCGATTGTGCGTCGCCGCGGCGCGAACCTTCGCGAAGCCCCCGGCGTTCTCCGCCGGCAATTCGTAAAACGTCCCGTGGGCATTGAACAAATCACGTTCCGTCGCCACTTCGCGGCTCACGCGCGACGGGCCGACCGCGCTGTCGTGATCGAAGGCCGCGTCGCCTTTCGGCAGCCGCCAGCGTTTCCCCCGGTCGTCGGTGAAGACCACCGACGCCGCATCCGCCGTGAGCACGCCGACGGGAATGGCCGCGCGCTGCTTTTGAAAATCCGCCGCCGCCGCATCCTCGACGCGCTTGAGACGCAGCTCGCCATCCAGTTCGTAAAGGCCCACGTCACGCGCGCCGGTTGCGCCCGGTTCCAGCGCGGTGAAGTGCAGCGTGCGCTTGTTCTCGCCCCGCGCGCGAACGATGCCGCCGGTGAAATTCGTTTCCGCCGCGCCCGCCAAGCCCGCGAAGCTCGCGTCGCTTTGCGGCGGGCGCGCATCTTCATTGGCAAACGAAAACCACGCCGTCGCCCGCGTCAGCGCGCGGTCGCTCGTGAGGCGAATCCACGCCGCCTGCGGCTCCGCGGTGAGGTCGAGCCACACCGTGCCGCGCGCGGGCAGCGCGACCTCGCGCAACTTCCGCCACTGCCCGGTGCCGCGCTCATCCACTTCGAGCGTGAGCGTCGCGGCCTCGGCCGTTGTGTGATTCAAATGCACCGCGCGGCGCGTGAAACCGGAGAACATGAACGCGTCGCTCGGCGTCGCCGCCGCGACATCATCCGCGAGCCACACCGCGCCGCGGCCGATGACCGGTCCGAGTTGGTCGAGCCGCGCTGGCTCGACAAACCACAAATTGGATTGCGACTGCGGCGCGGCAATTTCCCCGCGGGCTTTGCGCTTGTTGAGAAACTCATTCTTCGCGGTGTCGTCGCAGCCAAGGATCACGCGGTCGTTCCACCGGCAGAAATCGCCAATAACTTTCAGATACGTCGAGCGCGGCGCGAGGCCCGCGGAATTGGCCGCTGAAAAAGTTTTCGGAAAACGCCAGAACATCCCGTGCATCGTCAGCAACAACGCGTCCTCGCCGATGTCGCGGATGCGCGGCCACTCGGTGTTCCAGCCGTGCGCGCCGTCGTAGCTGTGGCTCGCCTTGGGCAACCGCCACGAATGCCAGCGCCCGCCGTCCAGACACATCAGGATGAGCGACCGATGATCCCAGCCAATGCTCCAGATCGGGTCTTTCTCCGGTCGCGCGTTGCCCTCGAGGCCGCCGGGTCCGGTGACTTCCGTGAACTGATTTCGCCGCACCACGGTCCATTGCTCCGCGCGCCCGTCCCATTCCGCGAGCACGCCGGAGGGCACGGTGGGATTCGACAACGCCTCCTTCGCGTGGTCGCCGTTGTTCGCGTAGATGATGCGGCCAAAGCCCGAGTACAGGCCCTTGCCGTGATAGCCGGGCAGATTCGCGTGACGCCCGGTCTTCAATTGTTCATCCGCCCACAGCTCCGTGACCGCGAGCGTTTTCACGTCCACCTCGTACAGCCCTTCCTCCATCGTCGCGTAATAAATTTTCCCCGCCGGGTCCGTGAGATGCCGCGCGTTGCCCGTCGGGCGGCCGAACATTTTCGCGTAGGGAATCGCCCGTACCGCGCCCCGTGCATCCACCGCGTAAGGCCCGATGAAAAGCTGCTGCGACTCGCGGTGAATCATGCGGTTCGCCGGCGTGCCGCCGATGCTCTCGGGGCGGATGATCTGCTCCAGCGCCGGCGTGATTTCGTAAAGCTTGTCCGACGACCCGCGCGGCATGTGCGGCGCGTACGTCACGACCCACAGCCGCCCCGCCCACGGCACCACCGCGCCTGTGCCGCACTCGCCCTCATTGTTGAACATCGCGAGGTGCGGATAGATGCCGGACAAACCGCGCGGCGCGGCGGCGAAAATGCCCGTCGGCGCGGCAAAGAACAGAGCGAGCGCAGCGGCCAAGTGGAGAAGACGCGGGAATGCAAACATAGTCTTGAAAGGCAATTTGCCGGACTCTTCAGTGGCCCGGTGCGGCCGAACTGTCCGTGGGTTGGTTTGCCGTCGTCAATTGGAAGTTTTCCCGGACAGCCCCCAAGCCACGCACCCCTCTCAGCCGTAACGATGCAATCGGCGGAGCGCCGCCGTCTCGGCGGCTCCCGGCGTGGGAAAGTCCGCCGCTGGGAATCTCCAAAGCCCCTCGAATTTCATTCTTTGCGCCTCGCCCGCAATTCCACCGACCGCTTCGCGAGGCACGGAATTTGGGTTCACCGGCACCGCCGGGAAAACAGTTGCCCCGCGTTCGGTGCGTCGGCAGAAACACGCGATGAACTTTGTCATCGCGGGGTTGATCGGTTTGGTGAGCGGGGTCACGAGCGGCTTGTTGGGCGTGGGCGGCGGCATCGTGATGGTTCCGGCGATGATGTATTTCATGAAGGCCGACATGCGCGACATCAAGATGGCGATCGGCACCTCGCTGGCGGTGATCATCCCGACGGCGTTGATGGGTTCCTACAAGCATTACCAACTGGGAAACATCAACTGGCAGGTCGTGTTCGCCATCGTGCCGCTCGCGGTTGTCGGCGGCTTGCTCGGGGCCAAGCTCACGGCCGTCATCAGCGCGGAACACCTGCGCCGGGCGTTCGGCGGCTTCATGGTGCTGGTCGGAATGCGGCTGCTGTTCTTCAAGTAGAGCGCGATTTACGGACCGCCGCCGTCCCGGCGGCTCAGGGCGTGGGAAAGAATGGCGCGGTCGATGGCACGTTTGCGCCCAACACTCTTTGACAGTCGCCACCGATAAGCGGCTCGCGGCGCTGACGCCCCTTGATCGTCGCGCGTCCTGAGCCGCCGAGACGGCGGCGCTACGAGGAAACAATGCGTGCGAGTCGCGCGCTCACAACGGAGAAACTCCCGCCGGTTTCGCGTCCGCTGGCTTGTGATAAAGCGTCTGACTCGGGAACGCGAACTCCACACCCGCGGCCTCCAACTTCTCCTTCACCGTCAGATTCAGTTCCTGCATTCCCGCGAGATACTCGCGTTGATCCTGCGCCTTCCACCAATGGATAATGTTAATGTTCAAGGCGGAGTCGGCGAACTTGTTGAAATTCACCCACACGTCCTGAGTCAGCGGATGCCCGCGATAAATCTCCTCCAGCAACCGCAGCGCCTCGCGCAGCTTGGCGTTCGGCGTGTCATACGTCAGGCCGAGGTTCATCTCGGTGCGGATGGTTGGGCGCTGGCTCACGTTGGTGACGGTCGCGTTGCCCATCGCCTTGTTGGGAATGCTCACCAAATGGCCGTTGCCATTGCGCACGCGCGTGCTGCGGAGGCCGATGGTTTCGACCGTCCCATCAATCGCATCGACCAGGATGCGGTCGCCAATGCGGAACGGTTTGTCGAGGAAGATGGCCACCGCGCCGAACAAATTCGCCAGCGTGTCCTGCGCCGCGAGGCCGAGCGCCAGGCCGCCAATGGACAGCGAGGCGAGCAAGCTCGTGATGTTGACGCCAAGGTTTTGCGCGGTGACCAGCACCGCGACGAGCACGAGGAAAACCTTCGCGCTGTTGCGAATCAGCGGCAGCAGATGCTGGTCGAGCGGATGCTCGGCATCGCGGGATTTCTTCTCCTGCCAGACATCCATGAAAACATCCACGCACCGCACCGCGACGTACGTGAGCGAGGCGGCGACGACGAGCTTGAGACCCTTCGAGAGGAAAATCTCCAGCCACTCCGGCCATGTGAAAATCCGCAGACCGATGTGCAACAAAATCACGAACACCACCACGCGGATCGGCCCCGCCGCGAGCCTTAGCAGAATGTCGTCGGCGTTTGTTTTTGTCCGCGCCACGAATTTCTTGAGCGCGGCGTTGGCGAGGAAATTGACCAGGCGCGCCGCGAGAAACGCGCCCGCGACATACAGCAAAAACGCCAGATACTGCCACGCGGGCCGCCCCAGCCACGTCGCTTGCAACGAGTCGATTTGATCCAACCCAAACGTCACCGGCTCGGGCGACAGCGCCGACGCGACCCGCGCCACGACGTTCGATTGCGGTGCATTCGTCACCCGCACGGACGCGGGCACATTCGTCTGCGCGCTCACCCACACGCTCCAAACCAGCAGCGTCAGCAGCAGCAGCAAATACCCGGTAAACACGGTTCTGAACTTCGGCCTCATACATTCAACCCGCCCGCCCGCTCCATTTCATAATTCATAATTCATACTTCATAATTCCCCTCACCCGCCCGCCACGATCTGCACGATCTCGAGCCGATCCCCCGCCGCGACCGCGCGCCCCGCGAACTCCGACGGCGCGACCGCCTCGCCGTTGTGTTCCACCACGACACTGCGCGGCAGCAATCCCTGCGCGACGAGAAATTGCTCGATCGTCGCCGGAAAATTCGCGGCGATCTTCAGCCCGTTGGCGATGAGGAAACCGTGGTTCATGCAGAAAACTTTTTTCGCTCAACCGCAACGCCGCACCTGCCGGACCGCCGCCGTCCCGGCGGCTCACGGCGTGACCGATCCCGAGCGGAAATTCGCGGGGCTTCGCGACAATCCGCTTCACGCCGTCAGCGCCGCGTCCCAGTCCTTCCACACTGGTTCGTAGCCGAGCCGCCGAATCAACGCCGCGATCTCCGCCGGCGAGCGGTTGTCCGCGATTTCAAATTGCCCCGTCGCGTTCGTGCTGCGGCCCGCGACCGGCGCCCATTCGCTCGCATTCTCCGCCAGTTCCACGATGCGCCCGCGCTCGGTGTGATGCAGCTTGTCCTTGCCCGCGCCCGTGTAGCCGCCCGGTTCCGTGTGGCTCCCCGCGCTCATCAGCGTGACGCCGAGCGGGATCAAGCCATCGCGCAACCGCGCCGGTTCGCGCGTCGAGAGCACGAGGCCAACGTCCGGCAAAAAAATCCGAAACGCCGCGAGCAACTGCGCCAGCTCGCGATCCGCCAAATGGGTCAAAGGTTGGAATTCCCCCGCGCACGGACGCAGCCGCGGCAGCGAAACCGTCACCTGCGATTTCCAACAATGCCGCAGCAAATACGCCGCGTGCGCCGCCACCGCAATCGCCTCGCGCCGCCACTCCGCCAAGCCGAACAACGCGCCGATGCCCAAGCGCCGAAAGCCCGCCGCCGCCGCGCGCTCCGCGGTTTCCAGCCGCCAATCGAAATTCCGCTTCGGCCCCGCCGTGTGCATTTCCGCATACACCCCGCGGTCGTAAGTCTCCTGATACACCACAAGCCCCTCGGCCCCCGCCGCGACCAGCGGCCGATAATCCGCCGTTTCCATCGGCCCCACTTCCAGCGAGATCGCCGGCACCTCCGCGTGCAGCGCGCGCACCACGTCGGCCAGATAGCCATTTGACACAAATTTCGGATGCTCACCCGCGACCAGCAAAATGTTGCGAAAGCCCTCTGCCGCCAACGCCCGCGCCTCGCGCAAAACCTCCTCCACGGAGAGCGTCACACGCAAAATCGCGTTGTCGCGCGAGAAGCCGCAGTATTGGCAATTGTTGATGCACTCGTTGGAAAGATACAGCGGCGCGAAGAGCCGGATCACGCGCCCGAACCGCCGCCGCGTGAGCGCCTGCGACCGTTGACAGAGCGTCTCCAATTGCTCGCCCGCCGCCGGCGAAAGCAGCCGCGCGAAATCCCCGAGCGTCAGCGCCGCCCGCGCCGCGCTCTCGCGCACCGCACCCGCGGACGCGCGCAAGGACTGCGACACCAACGCGTCCAGCGGCAGGGAATTGAATTCAGCGACAAAGCTCATGCGGTCAAACACTCGTCCGGGAATCCGAACCGCGCGACGCTAAACAACGCGAACCTGTGGTCAAGCGACGGGG
>JAYVOY010000217.1:0-7251 GCA_043757645.1 Verrucomicrobiota bacterium | reverse complement strand
GTCTGTCGAAATATTGGTGAGCGCAAAAAGTGCTTCGACGCCCTGCAAACATTGAGCTTTGTGCGGGTCACGTCAGCAAACGTATGAAATATGCGGGTGTAAGGCTCGACCAATCCCTGCTCCTCCTCCGGGCTGATGCCCGCGTAGGCGTTGTAGGGTGGATTGCCGAGCACCACGAGAATTTCCTCGTGCTTCACCTTGCCCGCGCCCTTGCGCTCGGCCTCCAATTCCGGCCAGTTGGCGAGCTTGGGATTCTCACCCGCAAAATCCCAGCCGGTCAGCGAGTTCGTCAGAAAGATTCCCGCGCGCTCGTTTTTGGAATCATCCAGCGGCACCGCGAGATTTTGCAGCAGCAGACCCAATTGCAAATGCGCCACCACGAACGGCGCGGGCATGATTTCAAAACCGAAGACCCGTTTCTGCGCGGCTTCCTTGATGGAAAGTTGCGCCAGCGCACCTTCGCCTTTTTCCGCCAACGTCGTTTCAATCTTCCGCAAAACCTCGACCAAATACGCCCCCGTGCCGCAGCAGGGATCGAGCACGAACACGCGCGGATCCGCCAAACCATCGGGAATGTCCAACTCCTCGCGCAACGCGGCGTCCACGCGGGCGACCTGATATTTCACAATCTCCGGAGGCGTGTACCAAACGCCCAGTTGCTTGCGCAACTCGGGATCAAAGGCTTCGAGGAACGGTTCGTAGAAATACTGGACGGCGTGGTCTTCCGCAAAGCGCGCAAAAAATTCCGGGCGGTCCACGCGGTTGAGCGCGGCGGCGGTCCAGTCCAAAACTTCAACGAGTCCAAGCGGGCCGAGCTTGGTGGGCGTGGCAACCTGCTCGAACAACGCCTTGATCATCGGGACGTGCAGCGTCCACGCGGCGGACTTCCAATCGAAATCATTCTTGCGCGCGGGATTCTCCTTGTGCCAGAGCACCCATGCGGAGAACACGCCGTAAAACAAAGTCTGCACGAGCGTGGAGCGGAAAAAATGTTCGCCCTTCTCCGCCTCGAACTTCATGCCCAGAGCCTCCTCCAACGCCGTGCGGATGGCCGCCAGCGCGGGCAAATCCTTGGCGGCCTCCACCCGCACGCGGGCATCGCGCGCATACGAGGCGAGGAAGAACGCCACGTCCTTGGGATTGTTCAACGGCGCGTTGTGCAGCATCACGCGCTTGAGATATTCGGTGAGGCGTTCGCCCCACTCGGTCGCGGCTTTGCGGGGTTGCGCGGCAGTGATCCAGAAAGTTTTTTCGTCCGGAGCGAGTTGAAAGGCTTCGAGCGTTTGCGTTTGCCCTCCACTGCGTTTGAGCAACCGAAAATCACGGTAGTTCGTCACCAATACGAGGCCGTAGTGGTCGAGATATTTTCCGACCTGCGGGGAATTGGCGAAGCCCGCGATTTCTTCCGCCGTGCCTTTGACTTCGATGACCCCGCGTGCCGGGATAAGCCCGCCGAAGGATTCGGCGTCGTCGCGTTGCTTCAACTGGTCCGGGGTGAACAACCCGCCATCCGGAATGCCCGCCCCGCTGTTCTTGGGGTGAATGAGGCAGCGGACTTTGGGTTTGAGCGTTTGCCCGACGGCGTTGAACAAGTTGGCCAACGCGGGATAGCCCGACGTTTCCTTGGTCGCCCCCCGCAGCGCGGCGATGTCGGTGAGATAAACTTCCAGTGGATGCATTCGAGTCCGCGTAGTTAAGCCACCGCCCGCCGCGAAATCAAACCGCAATCCCCGCCGTATTTCCGCGAGCAATTCTCCCGCAGGATTCCCTCACCGCATCTCCCTCCGCGCCCCGCCGATCACCCGCTCCCAATCAAACGCCGGCCCCGGATCCACCTTGTTCGCCTGGATGTGGAAGTGCCCGAGCACGCCCGCGTAGCGCGCCAATTCCTCCTCCGCCAGCTTCCGCGTCACGAGCCGCCCCGCCGCGTCGCGCGGATGATCGCATTTCAATTTCGGAAAAACCCCGCACAACGTCGCCGTCAATTTCGTCAGCGCCGCGTACTGCTCCGGCGTGAAATCGTACTGCACCAACTCCTGCCCCTGCACGCTCCCGCGCACCCGCTCGGGCCGCGCCGGACGCGCGACAAATCCCGCCGTGCGAATCCCATCGTCACCCAGCTTCGCCGGCACCGTCACCCGCGGGCGACCCGGTCCATCAGCCTGATACCATTGCTCCAAAACCGCGTCCCGCCCCGGCGCATACGCCCCGATGTTCGCGATCTCGATGCCCACCGAACGCGTGTTCGACGATGTCGCGTGCCACGCCCGCTCCTTCAAATCCAGCGTCTGATAAATCGTCCCGTCCAGATCGAGCAGGAAGTGAACGCTCAACCCGCGTACATCGTGCAGCACCTTGAAGCATTGCCGACTCGTCCCGCACGCATCGAAGTGCAGCACAAATTGATCGACCACTTCCCGCAGCGTCTCCAGTTCCCAACCGCCCCCATGCACCGCGCCCGCGCGCACCGGCTCCAGCGCCGCGCCCCGCGAGTTGTAGCGGTTCGGCGTCGTCAACGCCCGCACCGCGTTCTTCGACGCCTCCCACGAACTCTCCTCCACCGCACTGAACCGCCGCTCGACGCGATACGCATCGTAGCCACCCGGATCGAGCCAAGTGACCACCGGCGTCCCCGTGTGAAACAACTGCCCCGCCACAATGATCTCGTCCCCCGTCCGCACCAGCGGCGCTCCCGGCCGCGCCGTGCGACAACCCGTCGCCACCGCGAACCACAAAACCACTGCGAGCAACCGCGGCAGAATCTTCATCGCGCCTCCCAGATGAACGGTTTTCACACCGCAATCGGCGCCTTGATCGCCGGCCACGGGTCGTAATTTTCCAGCGTGAAATCCTCGAACTTGAACTCGTGAATATTCTTCACCGCCGGATTGATTTTCAGCGTCGGCAACGCGCGCGGCGCGCGGCTGAGTTGCAGTTTCGCCTGTTCGAGATGGTTCGCGTACAAATGCAAATCGCCGAACGTGTGGACGAAATCCCCCGCCCGCAATCCGCACACCTGCGCGACCATCCGCGTGAGCAGCGCGTAGCTGGCGAGGTTGAACGGCACGCCCAAAAACAAATCCGCGCTGCGCTGGTAAAGCTGGCAGCTCAACGCGCCGTCCTGCACGAAAAACTGAAACAGCGTGTGGCACGGCGGCAGCGCCATCTGCTCCACCTCGCCCACGTTCCACGCGCTCACGAGCAGGCGGCGGCTGTCGGGATTTTTTTGGATCTGCTCGATCACGCGGTCGATCTGGTGGATCGAGCGGCCATCCGCCGTGCGCCAGTCGCACCACTGCGCGCCATAAACGCGGCCGAGATTGCCGTCCTTGTCCGCCCACTCGTTCCAAATCGTCACGCCGCGCTCCTGCAACCAGCGCACATTCGTCTCACCGCGCAGAAACCACAGCAGCTCGTAAATGATCGACTTGAGGTGAAGCTTTTTCGTCGTGAGCACGGGGAAATTCTCCGCGAGCGAAAAACGCGCCTGCGCGCCAAACACCGAGTACGTGCCCGTGCCCGTGCGGTCCGCCTTGAACTTGCCCTGCTCGAGCACCAAGCGAAGTAGCTGTTGATATTGCTGCATAATTGAAAATCCAAAACTGCCACCAATTGCGTCGAGGCGCGCCGAGCCTCGCACGCGCTCACCGGACCGCCGCCGTCCCGGCGGCTCACCCTTGCCAAGCCACGACGCTGCACGTTTCGCCAACACCGCGCCTCACTCCCGGCGCCGCCAGTCGCAAGCCACAGAATACCCGCCCCCGCGGACCCCCCACGCCGTGAGCCGCCGAGACGGCGGCGCTCCGCCGTTCGCCCCTCACACGCCACTCGGCATCGGCGGCGGCTTCTCCCCCGCCCCGGTTTTCTTGTCCGGCTTCGTCGGGCGCAGTTTCAAAAAGCGCAACTCCCTCGCCACCTGATCCAAAAATCCCGCGAACATCCGCTGCATCCTTTGCTGCTCCAACTGCAGGTAGAGCAACAGCGCCGTCATCATCAACGCAAAGAAAAACCACCACGCCAGACTGTGATTCATCAGCCCCAGAAAAATCAGCGCCGCCGCCACCAACCCACCCACCGAAACTCCCGCCAGCAAACTCCACGCGGGCCGCAGCCGGCAGCGAATCAGCCGCGCACCCTGCTTGTGCTGCTCGAGCACCGTCACCAGTTGCAGCCGCACCCAGCGGTTCGCGAAAATCTCCACGTCATAATTATTCCACCCCGCGTCCGTGCGGCTCACCCAACCCTGCCGCGCCAACGCGCGCCCCACCGCGTTCAGGAAATCCACGCGGCTGTGCGGATTCCCCAGCTCGCCCCAATATTCCAACTCGTTCAGCCCCTCGTCGTTGTGCGGATCTTCCAGCGCCGTCTCGTCCACGTGCGCCGACGGCGGCGTCTCGTGCAGCGACAACCGCTCGCGATACCGCGCCCAGCCGCGCACGATCGGCTGCGCAAAAAACAACGCCGCCACCAGCGCCCGCGACCACTTGCGCTCCTTGCCGCGCGGAAATTCCGCATGGACCGCGGCCGCCACGCACACGCCCAGCGACAGTAGCAAATTCGCCACGCCCAGCGGCCACAGCGAGCGAAACGAAAATCCAATGATCAATAACGGCACCGACACCAACACGTGATATTCGAGGCTCGTCAGCAGAAACATCATCGAGTGCGACGGCCGGTAAATGGACTGGAAAAACCCGCTCCCAAAAATGCCGTGATAAATAATCGGCCCGCGAAACCCGAGGCTGATGTTCGCCGAACCATAAATTCTCCCGTGCCAAATGCTCCCGCCGAACACGCTGAAATTCTCCGGATGTTTGCGCACCAACAACGCCTCCGCCGCGCCGTACCCGCGCTGCTGGCTCAAATAATCCGCCACCGTCGAGCGCCGGTAATGCCACACAAACCCCGCCGGGCTGAACCCGATGCGATGCCCGTTTTGTTGCAGCCGCCAGCACACGTCCACGTCATCGCCCGCCTGCCGGAAAATCGGATCGAACCCGCCGATCTCCTCCAGCGCCCATTTGTAGAACGCCATGTTGCAGCCGGGAATGTGCTCCGCCAATCGGTCCGTCAACATCACGTGCGCCGGTCCGCCGGGCGAACTCATCACCGCCGCCGCAATCGCCGAATCCTCCGGCGGCAAAAAATTATGCCCGCCAATCGCCGCGAACCGGCTGTGCAACAAATCGCCGATCAGATACCGCAGCCAATCCTCATCCGCGCGGCAGTCCGCGTCCGTGAACGCCACGATTTCCCCGCGCGCCGCCGCGATGCCCGTGTTGCGCGCGACCGACAGCCCGAGGTTTTCCTGCCGACAAACGCGGATCGTTTTGAACTGATTGGCAATCTCGGGCGTGGTGTCCGTCGAGCCGTCATCGACGAGAATCACCTCGTAGTTCGGATAGTTCAGCCGCTCGAGCGAATGCAGACACGCGTGCAGCGTGCGCGCGCCGTTGTAGCACGCGACCACCACCGAAACCAGCGGCGTGCGCGGCAGCGGAAAATTCGGCGCCACCGCGAACTTTTCTTTCACCGCGTGAAACGACGCGCGCGGCTCGCGCTCCCGCGTCGTCAGGCCGAACTGCCAGTTCTCAATCTGCTTCCCATCCTGAAACCAGTCGTCCGTGAAACTGAAAACAATCGTCCCCGCCAGCCCCGCGCGAAACGTCGTCTCGATCTGCCACGCCAGCGATTCCACCTTGAAACTCTCGCCCTCGCGCAGCGTGTCGATGCCGTATTCGCCCAGCAGCAGCGGCTTCGTGTCCGCGAGCATTTGCAACCGCGCGAGATAGCTCTCGAACGGCTTTTGATGATGCAGGTAAACGTTGAAGCAAACGAAGTCGGTGCCGCGCGCGCGCAGATATTCCGTCGGCGGATAATTCGCGAACGTGCAGAGGCAATCCGGCGCGATGGACTTCACATCGTCCACCAGTTCATCGATGAAATCCCCCACGCGCTCCGGCCCGTACCAGCGCACCACGTCGGGCGGAATCTCGTTCACCACGCTCAACGCGAACACCGCCGGATGCCCCGCGCACGCGCTCGCCGCGTCGCGCACCGCCGCCCGCGCGGACGCGATCCGTTTCTCCGTGTCGAGGAAGCAGTGCATTTTATTCCACGGCACATCGATCAACAGCCGCAGCCGCTGCTCGACCGCCAGATCGAGAAACCAAATCGGCGGCACATGATACAACCGCAGCACATTCGCGCCGAGCTGTTGCACCAGGGAAAAATCCTTGAGCACCTGCTCCGGCGCGGGGAATTGATGCCCCGTCGCATCCGGCGCAAACGGCCCGTACGTCACGCCCTTGACCGTGAACTTCGCGTCACCCAGCCGAAAAAATTTTCCGTCCACGATCACTCGGGACGGCTTGGCGGCGGCGGGAATCATTGCGGCTGGTTCTATGCGCGGTTCTTACCAGAGACGGGCGCGATGGGAAATCAAATCGCCGCGAAACGCAAGGCGGGCAAGCCCGCCCGCCTCTTGTAGGAGACGAGGTCACGAGACTCTAACTTTTCCGTTTCCGCGCAACGCAGCCGCAGCGGCGGGAAGCGCCAAGACTCAAAGTTCAAAGCTCCAGGGAAGGACCAAGCACCAAAACGTCCCGCGACCACGCGCGCGAATCGAAACGCAGAAGCGCCACCGGCGCGAACTCATATCAGCCTGGGGCAACGCCCCAGAAAGTCTTGCCCATTGACTCCCAAGGGCTGAAAGCCCGTGCCACGTTTCGCGCAACCCGCTTCCATCGCACGCCGCCGGTCCTCCATTTGAACCGCGCCGTTGGCGCTCGCACCTCGGATCGACGCGAACCGTGGGGCGCTGCCCCACGCTGGTATGGTGCCGGGCCGTTGGCCCTGCCCTTGCGGCCCTGATTCACTTTCGCTCACGCCACCGCCTGAGCCTTGGTCCTTCCCTTGAGCTTTGAGACTTTGACTCTTTGAGCTTTTCCCCCGCCGCCCGCTTGCGCCACCGTCCGCCCATGCAACCCCTGCCCCACACGCACTCCTGTTTCGTCTGCGGCGAATCCAACCCCCTCGGCCTCCGCCTCCGCTTCGAAACCGATGGACGCGTCGCGCACACACGCTTCCGTCCGCGCGCCGAGCACATTGGTTTTCGCCAAACCATCCACGGCGGCATCCTCGGCACCGTGCTCGACGAAATCATGGTCTGGGCGTGCGCCGTCGGCACCGGACGCTTCGCCTACTGCGCCGAACTCACCGTGCGCTTCTCCCAACCCACGCCGCCCGACG
>JAYVOY010000216.1:0-7301 GCA_043757645.1 Verrucomicrobiota bacterium | reverse complement strand
ACGAGCAGGTCGTCGCACTCGCGCAACGCGGCCGCGAGATCGAAACCCGCGATGCTGCGCCCCGAGCCGCGCCACTCCGCGCTGTCGCCGCCGAGAATGAAGGTGGGCCGGTGAAATTGCTGCAACACGCGCGACGCGACAATGCCCACGACGCCGAGGTGCCAGAGCAACTGCCCTTCGACGATCGCGTAATCGCGCAACGGATCAAAGCGCGCGCGCACGGCCCCGACGACTTGATCCGCGATGCCGCGCTCGACCTGTTGACGCTCGCGATTGCGCGTGTCGAGCGCCTGCGCAAGGCGCTCGGCTAGGACGGGATCGGTGGCGAGAATCAGTTCGAGCGCCTCGGCGGCGTTCTCGAGGCGACCCGCGGCGTTCAAGCGCGGCGCGAGTTGGAAGCCCACTTCATAGGTGCCGACTTCGGCCTTCACCTGCGCGACTTTCTTCAACGCCACCAAGCCGGGGCGCGGCGTGTCGCGCAGGCGTTCCAAGCCGGCGGCGACGAGGATGCGATTTTCTCCGATGAGCGGAACGAGGTCAGCAATCGTGCCGAGCGCGACGAGATCGAGCAGCGGGCGCAGGTCAAAATCGGCGGCGCCGGGAACACTGGTTTCGCGGGCGCGCTTGACGACAGCGTGCGCGAGCTTGAAGGCGAGACCCGCGGAGCAGAGTTCGGTGGAGGGTTTTTCCTGAGTTCCCGCTGAATTTCCGGCTTCCTCCGGCGCGTTGCCGACCTGCGGATTCACCAATGCCAGCGCGGCTGGAAGCGGGGTTGAAACCTGATGATGATCGAGGACGATGACATCCACGCCGCGCTCGCGGAGCCACGCGATGCTGGCGACGGCGGTCGAGCCACAGTCCACGGCGAGCAGGAGCGTGACGGGAAATTTTTCGAGACAGTTCGCCGCGGCTTCGAGGCTCAGGCCGTAGCCCTCATTGAGGCGGTGCGGGAGATAATAATTCACCGACCAACCGAAGTGTCGCAGCACTTCGGTGAGCAACGCCGTCGAGGTCACGCCGTCCACATCGTAGTCGCCGAAGATGACGAGTGGCTCGCGCCGTTCGCGCGCTTGGAAGAGGCGGTCAATCGCGCGGCCCATGTTGGGGAGGGCGAAGGGATCGCGGAGATTGCGGAGGCGCGGATCGAGGAAGCGCGCGCAGTCGTCCGCCACGCTGAGGCCGCGATTGAGCAGGCACTGTGCGAGCAGCGGCGAGACGCGGGTCTCGCGCACGAGCGCGGCCACGAGCAGCGGCTGCGGCGGGGCGACGGACCAGCGGAATTTGATGGTGCTCATGGCGAGGGGCGAGGCTCAGGCGATTGCAACCAGCTTCAAAATCTCATTAGCACCCGGCTTCAGCCGGGTGTCTTGACGACCACGAAAGTGGAACCGCTTCAGCGGTTTATCCAGCGTGCAAAACCGCTGAAGCGGTTGAAAATCTTCCCGGCGTTTTTCACCCGGCTGAAGCCGGGTGCTAAGGAAACGCTGAACCAAGCACCTGAACCACTAACTGGCACTAATGGACACTAATGAAATCAGGGCCATCGAGTTGGGCGATTAGTGCTGGTTAGTGTCCATTAGTGGTTAAATCAGCGCTTCCCTAATGAGAGTGGAACTAATTTCTCCGGGCCGTCTGCGCGCGCGCGGACAGTCCACCGAAATATTGTCAGCCTAGCGGCGGCGCGGGGTTGCTCTGTTCCCGCCGCGAGACCAAAATCGAGAGGCCGATGGACACGACGAGAATTCCCGCGACGACCGCCAGGGAAGCACCAGTGGAAATTGTCACGCCCGCCAGCGCCGGGACGCGCGCGGTCACCAAGGGCAGCAGCATTTTCACGCCGATGAAAACCAGCACGATCGACAACCCGATTTTCAAAAAGCGAAATATCGCGATTGCGCCCGCGAGCACGAAGTAGAGCGAGCGCAAGCCGAGGATCGCGAAGACGTTCGAGGTGAAAACGATGAAGGGCTTTTGCGTGACGGAGAAAATCGCCGGGATGGAATCCAGCGCGAAAATGAGGTCGGTGGTTTCCACGAGCAGCAGCACCAGCGCGAGGGGCGTGAGCGCGCGGCGGCCGTTCAGGCGCGTGAAAAAGTGGTCACCCTCGAACGTCGTGGACACCGGAAAGAAGCGGCGCGCGAGTCGCACCACGGGATTCCGTTCCGGATGAATTCCCTCGTCCTCCACGAACAGCATTTTGACGCCGGTGAAAACGAGGAAGCCGCCGAAGACATAGAGCATCCAGTGGAAGCGATGCACCAGCGCCGCGCCGAGCCAGATCATCACGCCGCGCATCACCAGCGCGCCGAGAATGCCCCAGAACAGCACGCGATGCTGATACTGATCGGGCACGCGGAAATAGGCGAAGAGCAGCGCGATGGCGAAGACGTTGTCCATCGAGAGGGACATCTCGATGAGGTAGCCGGTGAGGAATTCGAGCGCGTCCTCGCGGCCGCGCGTGGGGTATAAGCCCGCGGCGAAGAGCAGCGCGAGGGTCATCCAAACCACCGACCACCCGAGGGCCTCGCGGAATTTGACGACGTGGGACTCGCGATGGAAAACGCCGAGGTCCAGCGCGAGAAAGCCGAGGATGAAAACGACAAAACCCACCCAAATGAATGGATGGGTTGAGACTTCGGGCGGCATGACCGCAGATTAGGCGCGGACGGGTTGGGCGGGCACGGGGGCGACGACGGCGGCGAGTTGCGGGCGTTCGCCCTTGTGCCACCACAGCACCAGCGCGCTGGCGATGTAGATACTGGAATAGGTGCCGGTGATGATGCCGACGAGGAACGTGAAGGCGAAGTCGTTGATCACGCCGCCGCCGAACAAATAGAGCGACAGCGTGGCGAGGAAGACCGTGCCGGAGGTGATGATCGTCCGGCTCAGGGTTTGATTGAGCGCCTGATTCATGAGCTGCCGGAAGCTGCCGTGAACGCCGAGTTTCAAGTCCTCCCGGATGCGGTCGAAGATGACGATGGTGTCGTTGATCGAGAAGCCGATGATCGTGAGGACCGCGGCGACCATGGTGGCGTTGAACTCGCGACCCGAGAGGCAATACCAGCCGATGGTCATCAGCACGTCGTGAATGACGGCCACCACCGCGCCGACGGCGAAGGAGAATTCGTAGCGGAAGGCGACGTAAACCAGAATGCCGAACAGCGACAGGAGCGACGCCAGAATCGCGGACTTTTGAATCTCCCTGCCGACGGTCGCGCCGACGCGTTCCTGGCCAAGCACGGTGATTTTCGCCGCCGCGAAATCTTTCGAGAGGGCTTCGCGCACAGCGTCGCCGGTGCCGGTGGCGGCGGTGACGCGGAGGGTTTCCTTGGTGCCGGTGATTTCCTTTTGGTACTGGATGGCGGGATCCTTGACCCCCTTCTTGGCAAGGGCTTCCCGCAGTTTGTCTTCGGGAACTTTTTGTCCCGACTCGAACGCGAACGTGAGCGAGTCGCCGCCGAGGAATTCGTGGTTGAACATCGCCTTGCCGCGATAAACGCCGTAGCCGATGCCGATGGCGATGAGGCACCACGAGATCGCAAAGGCGGGCTTGGCGAATTGCATGAAGTCCAGCTTGGTCGCGCGGATGAAGTGCAGCATCGGCAGCGACTTGATGAGGTCGCGGTCAAGGAGCCAGTCGAAAATCAGGCGGGTGACAACGAGCGCGGTGAACAAGCTCGCCGCGACACCGATGGTCAGCGAAACGCCGAAGCCCTTCACCGAGCCGGTGCCCATGTAAATCAGAATCACCGAGGAAATCAGCGTGGTGACGTGCGAGTCGAAGATCGTGCTGAACGCGCGGTCGTAGCCCGCGCTGATCGCGCCGCGCAGGGATTTGCCCTTGCCGAGTTCCTCCCGGATGCGCTCGTAAATCAGGACGTTGGCATCGACCGCCATGCCGACGGTGAGCACGATGCCCGCGATGCCCGGCAGCGTGAAGGTCGTGTCCACCGAGCACATCACGCCGACGAGGATGATGAGGTTCGCGATAAGGGCGACGTTGGCGATCATCCCGGCGCGCATGTAGTAAACGAGCATGAACATCGAGACAGCAAGCGTACCATAGATCGCCGCGGTGATGCCGCTGCGGATCGAGTCCTTGCCGAGCGTGGGATCGACGACGAGTTGCTGGATGATTTTGACGGGCGCTTCGAGCGGGTTCTCCAGCGCGTTCGCCAATTCCATCGCTTCCTTGAGGTCGAAATTTCCCGTGATCTGACCGCTGCCGCCGGGGATTTCGCCCTGAATGGTCGGGGCGGAATAAAGCTCGTGATCGAGCACGATGGCCATTTGGCGGCCAATGTTTTCACGGGTGATCAGGGCGAACTTCTCGGCGCCCTCCGAATCGAGCGTGAAATGAATTTCCGGCTTCGAGGTGAGTGGATCGCGGTTGACGACCGCGCGTTTGACATTTTTCCCGGTCAGCCCCCGCTCCGCGGCGAGCTTGACGTGGTAGGAAATGAGCATTTCCCGCCCGTCTTTGCCCTTGCGCTTTTCCTTCAGAATCTCGTAGCCCGGTGCCCGGCGGCCTTCCTTGATAAGTTCATCGGATTGCGGATGCACCATGCGGAACTCGAGGAACGCGGCCTTCTTGATCGCATCGGTGACGCTTTGGTTCTCCGATTCCGACAGGCCGGGCATCTGGATGAGAATGCGATCCTCGCCCGCGGGCTGCAGCACCGGTTCGGCCACGCCGAATTTATCAATGCGCTTGCGCAGCACTTCGACGGCGTGGGAAAGGGCCGTTTCCTTGATGAACGCCGCGTTGTCGGCGCGGTTGGTGTCGGCGAGGAGCTTCTGGGTGTCCATCTCGACGAGGAACGAGGTGCCGCCCTGGAGGTCGAGACCGAGCTTGATTTTGCCGGCGGTGTCGCGCTGGAGGCGGTTGAGGATCGCGCGGGTCGGATCCTTCTCGGCGGAGACGTTGATCAGCGGGAAGTAGCTGGTGATGACGTTCGTGCCGATGGCCTGTCGCAGGTTTTTGTAGGCGTTGTTCGGCGCGGCTTGCTGAAGCTCCCGCACGCGGGTGACGATGGCGTTGAAGTTGGTGTCCTTGCTGGCGGCGCGGCTGATAAACTCCTCGACGAGCGGCCGCGGCGTGGGCGGGGTAAATTCATGGACGGCCCAAACCAGGACAAACAGGACGGTGATAAATCTCCAGGTGTTGTTGCGCTTCATGCTGCTAGTAGTTCCTCGGGCGGTGACGGCGGTGGCTGGGGTGGCTTAATTCGTGGGCGCACTGGCGCTCCGCTCGACGATTTCGGCGACCGATGATTTGAGAATTTCGAGCTTCGCATCACCGGAACGGACCGAGACATTTTTATCCTTGATGCCGACCACGGTGCCGACGATGCCGGAAGTGGAAACCACCTTGTCGCCGGCCCGCAGGCCTTCGAGGAGCGCGGCCAGTTCCTTCGCCTTTTTCTGCTGCGGCCGCAGGATGGCGATGTAAAAGACGACCAGCAACAGCGCCAGCGGCACCATGTTGACCCAGACGGGCGGTTGCGGCGGCGCGGCCTGTGCCAGAAAAGCGTAAAGCGGGCTTGAATCCATAATTCCAATCAAATCGAGCGCGCAAACTTAGGGAGGCGACCCTGTTTGGCAAGCATTACGTTGGCCGCGCGCGATTCGCGAGGTGTGGAGACGATGAAACGGCGGTTCTCCGGCCCCGCGCCCGTCCGCCCGGCTTTTCCGCGAATCGAAGCGCCGAGCCTTGCTCGGCTTGGTCCGCCGCGTCCGATTCGTGCCGAGCAATGCACGGCGGTACACGGCCCGATGCGCAATTCGAGCAGCGCGGAGGCTCCCCATGATTTTGTGCGGCATGATTCTGTGAAACATCGTTGCGTGCGAGAACCGCGGCGGCGGTGAGTTTTCACAGAATCATGCCGCGCAAAATCATGGGGAAACGAATCCACCCACCGCCATTTTCCATGCACCAAAAATTGATCGCCCTCATTTCGCAAAATGACTTGTCCCCAAACCCGCCCGCGCGGAGGATTCGGCCCAACGATCCAATTGCTATCATGAAACACCCAAACCTCCTTCTGGCGGCAGTCTTGGCGGCGGCCTTGCTGAATCCCGCGTCCGCGCCCGCGCAGACCATTCTCGACCTGCTCAAAATCATTCAACCCGGCCAGCCCGCGCCCACACAGCCAACCGCGGCCCCGACCGTCGTCACCAACACCCAAACCATCATCATCTACAGCAACACGACCGCCCAAACCGCCGCGCCCGCCCCCGCGTCCGAGACCCAGCCCGCGCCCCTCGACACGCGGCCCGCGTTCATGGCCTATGTGACCAACTACGTCACGGTGACCAATCGCGTCATCGTCACCAACTACGTCGTCAGCACCAAGGAAGCCGTCACCACCAATTTCTACAACGCCCAGGGCGTGTACCTCCAACCCGTGCAACCCCTCGCGCCGCCGCCCATTCCGGGCCTCATTCCCCTCGCGCCAACGACGCCCGCCATCGCCAAAGCCCCGGCTGGCCCCGACCCCAAAATCATTCTCGCCGCGCAGCAGCAAGCCGTGCGCGACCTGCTCACGCAAAGCGCCGCCGCCGCTGGGAAAAAACTTTCTGTCGCGGGAAGTTTCACCGACCCCGCAAATCAAATTCAAATCCCCGAGGGCATGACCGTCTTCGACCGCGCCAAAGCCTCGCGCCTGCTCACCGCCATGAACACCGCCGCCGAAAAGGCCGTTCCCGAAACGACCCAACTCGTGCAATCCGCCATCGCCCGCCTCGCGCTCCCGCAACCGCAGTCCCTCCTCAAAGGCGCGACCGATGACGCCGCAACCCGCCTGCTCCTCACCACCGAAGGCCAGAACCTCTCCAACCAAACCCTCGCCATCATCAAGAAAACCGGCGCCGCTGCGGGCCTCCCGGACGCGTATCAAACCGCGATGCTCAAAGGCGGCGGCCTCCTCGGCAGCCTGCTCGGCAACGGCCCCAGCGTGGACATCGATTCGCACGTCACCCGCGGCGTCCTCGCGGCCATCGTGAAAAACCTCACCAGCGAGGAACGCGTCCTCCGCACCACGCCGTCCGCCCGCACCACCGCGGCGCTGAAAGACGCGTTCAAATAAACGCCCGGTTCACCGTCCGTTTTTCCAGGGTTCCCGCGCGGGAACCCTTTTTTATTTTCCACCGCGTCGGCCCCCATTCGCGCGCCCATTTAACCGAAACCATGCCGTCGTAGTGCCGCCGTCCCGGCGGCTCACACCGTCCGAACGGGGCTGCTGCGAGCTTTGGTTGTTGCGCAAACGTCTCACGAAATGGGGAACCAAAGTGAGTGCGTC
>JAYVOY010000215.1:0-7311 GCA_043757645.1 Verrucomicrobiota bacterium | reverse complement strand
CCGGCAACGTCTATCGCCTCCGCCTCGTCGTGGACCGCCGCGGCCAATGTTCACCGCACTCCGCGCTGCACGCCGATTTCATCCAGGGCATCTTGAATCCCGCCGCGCGCGCGAGCCTCGCCGTGTTTTGTCCCATCGGTCGCCACGCCTTTTTGCAGGGCAACGAACTTCCCTTCAGCGTGGTTTTGAAAAGCGCCGCGCCCGTGGCCGCGGGAAAACTCCGCGTCGCACTGCGTCGCGGTGAAAGTGAATTCCCCCTCGTGGAACGCGCTCTCAACGCGCTCGCCGCGGGGCAGCATCCGTTTCATTTCCAACTCGACGCGCAGGCCACCGCCGCGCTCACCGCGGGCGATTATCAACTCACCGCCACGCTCGGCGAACTGCGCGCCGCGCCGTGGTCGGTGCGGATTTCGCCGCCGCGTTTTCACGAGGCGTTCGCGCATTTCGATCACAATTGCTGGAGTTCGTGGTCGCTGATCGACGCGGGCTTTCCGTATCTCACCGCGCCGAAAAACATCGCCGAGGCCAACGAGGGCCGCCGCGTCATCGCGCGCAACGCGGCGATTCTCGGGCGGCAGGGCAACTTGAATCTCACCGACTGGGGCATCGGTCCCGGCGGCGCGTTCCCGAATTATCAGGGCCGCGATTCCTCGAGCGAGGTCGCCGAGGTCGAGATGATTTTGCGCCGCAGCTTGTCGCTCCCGGCGCACGAGGTTTTCCATTATCAAAACCGTTTCGAGACCGTTCACGAGGCGCTCGCGGCGCAGGGCATGGGCGAGTTGAACAGCGTCCTGAGCGGCTTCATTCCCTACTCGCTCGTCCACAGCGTCGAGAAGGAGGTCAACGCCGAGATGCGCAAATTCCAGCTCGTCGCGCAGACGGCGGACAAGTTCGCGAATTTCACCGGCATGTCGCTCGTGAAGGCCGACACCGCGCCCATCGGCAACGCGGAACTCGGCGACAGCGGCCGCACGGTGCGCCTGAGCGAGCAGCTGAAAAACTTCGAGGCGAAGCACAAGTTCCGCCCGCCGCCCGCGGGTCACGCCGCCGCGAATTTCAATTTGTCCGCCCACGGCAAAACACCGCCGCCGCTCATCGTCGAGAATGGCCGCCGCTACGAGGCGTGGGCCGAGGATGAAAACAGTTTGCTCGCGGATTTCTATCGGCAGGCGCGACGCGACGTGGAGCCGCTGCTGCCGGGCCTGCGCTACGCGGCGCTCGGTCCGCCGGGCTACGAGGCCACGTGGCTGGGCGGTTATCCCGGCGCGGCGCAGCGCGAGGCGAATCTCCTCACCGTGCAGAGCGGCACGGGCGATTACGGGCAGACGCTGATCTTCGAGCCGTTCGTCCGCACGCGGTTCATCCAGATGACGGGCAAGAACTGCTGGGGCGTGCTCGGCCTGAGCACCGCGGGGCCGACGGGTTTTTACAACACCAAGCAACTCGTCGCGGGCTATCTCGCCGCGGGCGTGTCGGGCCTCGGCTATCGCGACGCGTGGCGCGAAATCACCGGGCCGCAGGGCAGCGCCGCCCTGCTGGGAATTCAGGAGGAGCGCGAGGACATCGCGGCGCTGCTGCGTGTTTACGGCCCGATGTTCGCGCAACTCAAGCCGCGCGCGCCCATTGCGATTTTGTTTCCGTTTCACCAAACCATTTACGAGGCGCTGCCGCTCGACCTGCCCGGCGGGCGCATGGTGTCGCCGCACCTCGCGTGTTACGCCGCGCTCGCGCAACTCGCGCTGCTCGGTCACGACGCCGAGGTGCTCTCGGAAGAAGGCGTGGACGCGGGCGAACTCAGCCGTTTCAAAGTCGTGCTGCTGCCGAATCTGCACTACCTCCTGCCGCGTCATCGCGAGGCGTTGGAGAAGTTCAGCGCGGCGGGCGGACAGCTTCTCGCGGGCGCGCGCTCGACGCTCTTGCCGCAAGGGGCGCGAAAAATCACCGACGACTTCACCGAGGTTCACGAGGCCAGCGCGACGTGGTCGCTGAACGCGCTGCACGATGTCGGCCACGCGTGGCTCTTCGGCGAGCTGCGCCGCAAGGCCGCCGCGCTGCGCCTCGATTTGGAGCCGCTCGTGCAACCCTTCGCGCGACCCACGACGGACCGCGCGTTCGTGCAAACCACGCGGGCGGGCGACGGATGTTACACCTTCGTGTGGAACACGCTTTACCCAAGCTGGATGGGCACCGCGCGCGTCAGCGGCAATCCCGAATGGAGCGCCGGTCTTGAGGCCGTCGAGCAAACGCTCGTGCCGCTGCGCGAGGCGGTGCGGTTCCCGGCGGAGCGGTTCACTTACGAATTGTTCACGCAGGACCGCGTGGCCACCGGACCCGCGAAAGACGGGCGTGCGGAGGCCATCGCCGATCTCGCGTTCACGCCGTTCCGCATCTTCGTCAGCCTGCCGCGCGCGATTGCGACGCTGCAAATCGCCGCGCCCGCGACGGTCGAAGTCGGCCAGCGCTGGCCTGTGCAAATCACGCCGCTCGACGCGGGTGCGAAGCCGATCAACGCGAGCATTCCGCTGAACGTTGCGCTGCTGGACGCGGGCGGAAACGTGGTTTGGAAAACCAGCGGCGCGGCGTTTCCGACGTTTGCGGGCGAAGTCTCGGTGCCGCTCGGGAGCCAAGCGGGCGTGTGGAAATTGCAGGTTTCCGAACTCGTGAGCGGGCGACAGGTCGAGGCGGCGCTCACGGTGACCGCGCCGCGCGCGCCGTCCTTCGCGGCTGCGGCGCGCGAATTGCCGCCGGTGGATTTGCCGCGCGCGGAGTTGGTTCGGCAGTTTCTCGACGCGCGGCGCAAGGACGGCCAGCCCGTGCTGATCGTGCTCGATGACTCGCAGGCCGTCGCGCGCCAATCGCTCGCCGACGACACCGCGAAGGCGCTGCAACTACTCGGCGTGAAGGCGGAAGTCCGCCGCGCGTCGCAGCCCGGCGTCGTGTCGAGCGAGGAGCGCGTGCATCTCTACTCGGATTGGCGCGACATCAATCCGGCGCAGCACGTCGCGCATCATCTCGTGTTGCTCGGCGGCGAGGGCGAGAGCGTGTTGCTCGAGGAATTGCAGGAGAACCAGCTTTTCACGCGGCCGCTCACCGCGAGTTATCCCGGCCCCGGTCGCGGCGTGGTGACGCTGGTGCGCAGCCCGTTCGCGTATAATCGCGACGTGTTGTGTTTGCTGGGCGCGGATGAAAAGGGGATTCGCGCGGCAATGGATTCTCTTTCTTCAGTAGTCCTGACAAATCGGGCCGTTCCCCCTCACCCCAGCCCTCTCCCGCCGGGAGAGGGAGCACGTTCTCCCGCTGGCAGGCCAAACGACGACGCTCTTCCATTGGCCGCTGCTCAGTCAGCAACCGCTGCTCATGCTCCAGATAGGGCGACAATTCCCCCTCTCCCAGCGGGAGAGGGCAGGGGTGAGGGAGGACGCGCCAACACTTCCGAGACGCCTCTCGTCACCCAAAACCTCCCCGGCAAGCTTCTTCCCGGCACCCCCTTCACCGCGATGGACGGCGCGCCCGTGCAGCGCCTCGCCGTCAGCGCGGATGGCGCGCGCCTCGCGTTCGGCACACTCGGTTGCACGACGAATCTCTTCGTCTTCAACGCCGCCGGAAAACTTCTCGCCGAGGACAAGCTCGGCCACTTCACCACCACCGGCCTCACGCTGCTCGCTGGCGACCGCATCGGCGTGGAGTCCGACGGCGCGGGTTATCTGCGCGAGGCCGACGGCACGCTGCGCTGGCGTTTGCGCGGACTGCGGCATCTCGACGCGCGCGGCCGCTACTGCGTGCTGCCGCTCGGCAATGGCTTCGAGGTCCGCGCGCTCGATTTGAAACCGCTGTGGAAATTTGATGAGTGGGACACCTACGAAACCGCGCAGGAAATTCTCTTCTCGCGCAAAGCCGTTTTCATCACCGCGCTCGATGAAGGCGACACGCTCGTCTATCGCCTCACCGGCAAAGCGCCGGGGCTTGGCGGCGAAGTCGGCGACGACCTCATTTTCTGCGACGCGCTCACGGGCAGAGAAAAGCGCCGCGTCGCCGTCGCGCTCGAACCCATCGCGGCCTTCGCTGGACTTGCAGGTGCCGGCGCGCGACTCGCGTCGCTGGAGTTCGTCGCCAACGGCGCGCTCGTGCTTGCCACGCTCACCGCGCGCGGTTGGGCCGAGCCGGTTGCGGTCTTGCTCGATGCCGAATTGCGCCCGCTGACCGCCGAGCATTTCGCCGAGCCGACCTATCTCGCCGGCACGCGCACGAAAACCAATCGCCGCATCCTCGCGGACCGCCGCCAGATTTTTACCATCGGCGACACCGTGTGCGTTTCCGATGCCGCGTGGACCGCGCTCGCCACCGCGCGCACGGAACATTTGATTCTGTCGCTTGCCGTCGATGAAGCCCGCCAGCGCGTCGCGATCGCGAATTATTCCGGCCACGTCGAGCTGTTCGATTTCAATCTCAAGCGGCTCTGGCGCGCGGAACTCGGCAGCGCGGCGCAGCTCGCCTTTCTCCCCGATGGCCGGCTCGCGGCGGGCACGCTGCGCGGTCAGGCGCTGTTGTTGGACCACGCGGGCAAGACCGTCTGGGGCGCGTCGCTGAATCGTTTCGCCGAACCGGAAGTGGTCGAGCAGCGCTGGGCGCAGTTGGAAAATCTGCCCGGCGTTCAGCGCGCCGAGGATTTGCCGTGGTGGCAGAAACTGACGAACAACGTCCCGCTCGGCGACGAGCTCGCGGGCGTCACCGGCAAAGTCACCGCGCGCGATTCGCTCGGTGGGAACTGCAACGGCGCGGCGTTTGGCGCGTATCTCGTCGCGTGGCGGCATCGCGCGGTGAAGGGCGGGGGGCGGTTGTCGCTCGAAATTTTGGAAGTGGAAAAAGGCGCGACGAATCAGGCCACGGGCGCGGTGCGACGCGTCGCGTTGTCCGCGCTGCCCGGCGCGACGGAGCGCGTCGAGTATGCGCTGCTGCGGCTCGGCGACCGGCCCGAGCGCATCAACGTGACCGTGCAATTGGCCGGCGATGGTGAGGCCGCGAGCAGCGTGTCCGTGCGGCCGCTGCGGTTTCCGTCGGAGAATTTGATCCGCATTCCGAGCCTGTATCGCGGCGAGATTTCGGAGGCGACGCGCGCGAATCCGCCGGTGACCGTGGGCATTTACAAAAATGTCACGGAACTCGACGACCCGCACGACACCGCGCTGGCGGACCCGTTCGCGCTTGTGAATGGCCGCGCGCTCGAGAGCGAACCGGCGCTGCTCCAGGGCAATTGGTTTGGCGACGGCAGTTCCCTCAGCGCGACGAAAACGTATCCGAGTCTGCCGTGTTGGATCGAGCTGACGCTCCCGGCCAAGCGCGTGATTTCGCACGTCGTGATCGCCGAGGATCCCGCGCTCGCGCGCGCGGAACCGGTCGCGGTGGATGCGTTCGTCGAGAGCCGCGAGACGCGGCCGGGCTTGTCGGATTTCGAGCGCCGCCAGCTCAAGCGCGGCTTCTGGCTCGGCGTGGTGAAGGCGCGCAGCGGCGATCATCCCTACACGGTGCATCAACTTGCGAAGCCCGTGTTCACGAACAAACTGCGCGTGTATGTGCTCGGCGGGCACTCCTCGATCACCGAGATCGAACTCTACGGCGTGCCGCCGAAACCCGTCGCCACCGCCGCAGCGGAGAAGGGGGAGCGATGATGAAGCTGAAGCGTGATTCGCGCGGTGCTCTCGGTGCTCCGCCCCGGCCCAACGGGTCGGCAGAACCTAGCCCAGAGCTGAGCGCAGCGATGCCCTGGGTGTGGATGTCGTGGGTGGGTGGCGGCCTGAAGGGCCGCGAGAGTCGGGCGGCACGAACGGCTCTCGCGCCCTTTCAGGGCGCTTTCGATTCGCGGGGGCGTGGTTCCCAGGGCATCGCTGCGCTCAGCCCTGGGCTGGGTTCTGGCGGCCCGTTGGGCCGCGATCTGTCCGTGTGCGGTGCCGTGGTTCATTCCGAAGTTCATCCCAACGTTCCTGCATCCCCCCCCATCGTCGGTGCGCCGTGCTCCGTTGGTGGGCTTTCCGTTGCTGCTGAAATTGCCCGCGGCGTGCGACCGCTTTTCGTCGCGCTCATTCTTCTCCTCGTTTGTTTGTTCACCGGTCCCGCGCTCGCCGCCGCCGCGCCGTGGCAAACGAACTGCCTCTTCCGCGTTCGCGCCTTGGCCTCGGAAAAATCTCCGAGCTACGAACTGCGCCTCACCCACCGCGGCCTCGCGCATCCGGACGGACGCGATGTGCGCGTCGTCGGTCCCGATGGACTGCCCGCGAGTTTGCTGTTGTCCGCCGCGGACCCGACGCACTTTCGCGTTGTGTTTGATGGCGCGGCGGGGCCGGGCGCGTATCTGATTTATTTCGGCAATCTCACCGAGCCATTGCCCGCGGTGCCGCAGGGTGTGTCGCTGTTTGGCCGCAAGGAATGGGCGCCCGTCGGTGGTTACACCTGCGTGAGTTTCGATCAACTCCAGCCGTTCAATCGCAACGATCTCGTCTCGCGCGACCTCGTGCTCGCGAAGTGGGAGGAACTCCGCCGCGCCGCCGAAGCCGCCGAGCAGGCGGACGCGCAGAAGCAACCCGACCCCGCGAAACGCCGCCGCTGCGTGGTGCAAAATATTTTTCGCGGCGCGAATGTTTCCACCGGACTCGGCGGGCAGTTTTACCACATTTACCGCGCGGAAATCGCCGTGCCCGTCGCGGGCAAATACGAGTTCGTCATCGGCGACGCGCGCACGAGCCAGCATCTCGGCGTGCTGTTCCTCGATGGCAATCGCGAGAAGCCCGTCATCTCCGGGTGGTTCAACAAGACCGGTTTCGCGGGCCACGCCTACGACACCATCGGGCAGGTGCAACTCGCGGCGGGGCCGCACGCGCTGGAGTTTTTCACGACGCGCCCGAACCCCGAATTGAAACTCACGCTCGCCAACAGCGACCGGCCCGCGGCGTATCTCGGCGGCGGGGAGGCGCATTATCGCGACGCGCCCGCGCTGGCTCCCGGCGACATCGAGGTGGAGCGCGGCACCGTCGCCGCGGGCTTTCTCGCCGCGGCGCGCGGATGGATTCAAACGGGCCGTTACACGCTGGCGCGCGCGTTGTGCGAGGCCGCGCCGGAACGCTTCGCGGGGCAAACGGAGTTGTTGCAACAATTCGCCACCGAGGCCGAACGCGCGGAACTCGCGGCGTCTGAAAACAACTGGCTCACCGAGGGGAAATTCCCGTCGCGCTCGGGGGCCGCGCCGCGCGCGGTGTTCGGTCCGCCGCTGCGAATGACGGCCGCGGCGACGGAGCAACTGGTCCACGACCAACGCCACAC
>JAYVOY010000214.1:0-7374 GCA_043757645.1 Verrucomicrobiota bacterium | reverse complement strand
CCGTGGAGTGCGGCGAGTCTGGGTTTGTAATCGAACAGATCGGCGTGCGTGGGCGCGAGACCGTTTCCCTCCAACTCGGCGAGGATGAAATGATCGATGGCATTGCGCGGCCACGCGGGGTTTTGCACCCGCGGAATCGCTGGCCGCTCGGGCGCGATGAAGGCCCAGTGCTGGCTCCAGCGCGCGCCTTCGTCGATCCAGCGGCGGACGAGTTCGATCTGCGCGGGGGTGAGTTTGCGATTGGATTTGGCGGGCGGCATCAAGTCGTCGGGATCGGCGGTGACGAGGCGGCGGTGCAATTCGCTCTGGGTTGCGTTGCCGGAATGGATCACGCGCTTGCCGTCCTTGACGCGGAACGCACCATCCTTCGTGTCGAGGCGCAGGTCGGCTTTGCGGGCCTTCGCGTCGGGGCCGTGGCAGTGATAGCAGTTGTCGGAAAGGATCGGGCGAATGTCGCGATTGAAGTCCACCGCAGCGCGCGTGGCGCGTGGCGGGACGAGCGCGAGCAGCAGCAAAATCGCGGCGGGGAGGCGCGGGAAATTCATGCGGCGAGTTTAGAAACGCGCGGAGGGGAAGCAAGCGGGGGGCGATTCATCCCGGACTCCGCGCGGGAGTTTGCGGCGTGAGCCGCGTGAATGGCTACCGATCCTCCAGCGCGTGCATCCGCTCCTCGGCGGGCATCGTGACGAAAATCCAGTCGTGGCATTTCACGCGCACGAGGTGGCCGGGGCGGTAGCCGTCCAGCAGTTCGGTGAACTTCAGCCGCACTTGAATGCCGCTGCTGCCCGGCGGCGGGTTCGCGGTTTCCTTCCACTCGATCACCTGACCGATTTTCTTGTCGGAGCGATGCGCCCAGGTGCGCAAAGTTTTCTCCGCGACCGCGACGCCGAAGCCCTTGTCCTGCGTGGTTTTCAAATCGTGGTAAAGCGACGCGTCCATCCCGCCGAACAGCGTGAGCGTGACAAGGCCGCCGCCGAAATCGAAATGCTCGACCGCATCAATCCAACCGGGCAGCCAGCGCTGGCGCTGATAGCGCACGTGGCGGCGGCGCTGAAGTTCCGTCGCCAATTTGCGGCTCTCGTCGTCGAGCCAGATTTCGGAAACGGTGAACTCGCGGTCGCGCCAACCCTGCGACCACGCGAGGTTGAACTGCACGAGGGTCTCCGGAGTGAGGTCCGAAACATTGACGAGGCCGCGCCCTTTCCACACGCGCGCGACGTGGTCGATGTCGAAGATGTACGGCCCGGTGATGCCGTCCTTGCTCGCGGGACCCGTGGTGACGACGTGCAGTTTTCCCTTCGCCTCGTTGAGCGCTGTCACTTTCCACGACTGGCCGCGGCGTTGGTAAAAACTGAAATCATCCTCGAGCGAAAGCGCGTGCGTGTGCGGGCTGTCCGACGCCGTCCAGCCTTTCGGCGCGGGCGGCAGCGCCTTCTCCTCGCCCGGCGGCGCCGCGAGGAAATAGCCGTGAACGTGCGTGCCAATCGCAATGTCGCGCAGCTCCGCGGGGGCGCCGTTCACCCAGCACATCGCGTAGGGCAGCAGCGCGAAGAAGTGCTGCGCCTTGTTTTGTTCGTTGCGTTCGAGCCGCAGCACGCCGCGGCGATTGACGGGATCGAGCATCACCAGTTCGCCCGCGAGATAGTGGCCGGCGCCGGGTGGCGGGAACTCGCCGAACTTCGGCGCCGCGCCGGGTTTCTCCAGTTTGTCCGGCTGGTTTTGGGCGCGCGCCAGCGACGGCAGAACGGCGGCGGTGACGCCGAGGCTTTGGAGAAAATGGCGGCGTGAGAAATGTCCGCGAAGGAGGGATGTGTTCATCGTGAAGTCAGGAAATGGCGTGAGAGTGATTTCGCGCCGGAGTCGAACACACGCAAAACGGTGCGCCGAGCATTGCTCGGCTTGGACTGCTGCGGTGACTTCGTGCCGAGCGATGCTCGGCGCTCCGGTTCGTGGGAAGCTCCGTCCTACAAAACTCGACGCGCCCCGGGACCAGGAACCGCGGCGGAGCGCCGGCCTCCGGCACGGCGCGTTGTTGCGCCCGGAAAATCGCGCCGTGCTGGAAGCCGGCGCTCCGGTTCATGGAAGGGGAGAACGGCCACTCACTTTCAAAATCGTTCATCGCAAGTGAGTCGCGCGGCTCATCGCTTCAGAAATAACGGCGAGAGCACAAAGTTTTCGATGATCCCCTGGAGCCGGTAGTCATCCGTCTTGCTCGCGTGCGCGATGGCCTTGAGCGCCGCGGCATCATCGACCGTCATCACGCGGCGCAGGGCGAAGGTGGCGAGTTGCTCGACGAAGGCTTCACCAAATTTATCGAGGTCTTGCACGAGCAATTTCTTGAACGCTTCCGGCCCGTCGTAGCTGCGGCCATCGGCCATTTTGCCGCTCGCGTTCACGGGTGGATTCGCGCCTTGACCCGCCTTCATCGCTTCCTCTGTTCGCCAGCGGCCGATGGCGTCGAAGTTGTCGAACGCAAAGCCCAGTGGGTCGATGCGTTGGTGACACGCGGCGCACGTGGCGTGGGTGGCGTGCGCCTCGAGTTGATTGCGCACGGTGGCTTTTGGTTTGTTCGATGGCGTGGGTTCGAGCGGTTCGACATTCGGCGGCGGTGGCGGCGGCGTCTTGCCGAAGACCGCCTCCGACACCCACACGCCGCGATGCACGGGCCGGTGCCTCGTGCCGTCGGAGGTCAGCATCAACACGCCCGCGTGTGTCAGCAGGCCGCCGCGATGATCCTCGGGCCGCATCGTCACGCGTTGGAAGCCCGACTCTTTTGGCGACGCCATCTGGTAGTGCATCGCGAGCCGCGCGTTGAGCATCGTCCAGTCGGAGTGGAGGAATTCGCGCAGGGACAAGTTTTTGGTGAAGACTTCGGCGAAATAATTTGCCGATTCGAGCACCATGCTTTGCTCCAGCCACTTGTCGTAATCGGGATAAAGCTCCGAGTCCGGCGGGAACGCGCCGACCTTGTGAAGCTGCAACCACTGGCGCGGAAACGCGTCGGTGAAACGCTTGATCTTCGCGTCGGCAACCAGGCGCGCGACCTGCGCCCGCAGGACCGCCGGCTCGTGCAACCTGCCGGATTGCGCGGCGGCGCTGAGGTCGTCATCCGGCAGCGAAGCCCAGAGGAAATACGAGAGACGCGAGGCGAGTTCCCAGTCGTTCACCGTGTCGCGGCGCTGCGTGGGCGAGCCTTCCTCGAGGTAATAAAAGTTTTTCGCGGTGAGCACGCCCACCATTCCGGCGAGATGGGCGGAGCGGAATTTTTCGCCCGCGGCCAGTTCGTTCGCCATCACTTTCACGAAGCGCTCGAGTTCGGAGTCCGCGACAGGGCGACGCCAGGCGCGCGTGGCGAAGCGCTTCAGGCACGCGCGCGCCTCGGTGAGATCGTTGGTTTTGGCCGGTGTGACGGGGAACAAGCCGTCACGCTTTTTCCTGTCGGCGTCGGAGAGAATCGGGCCTTCCCACTCGACCGAATCCACGAGCAGCAGCGGGAAGATGGAACGGCCCTCGTCGTCGAGCAGCTTGTAGGTGTAGGGGCGGACGGTTTGCAAATCCTGCAACGTCGTGAAGGGCACGTCGGTGGCGCGCTGCGTGAAGCCGTCGGCGAGCATTCCCGGCGCTTCGTTCATCACGTCGAGCGTGCCCTCGGGCAGGAAGACTTCGAGCGCGACCGTCGTGGGTTTGTCCTCCGCCGCGACGACATCCTGCCCGACGATGGACCGCTTCAGGCCGTGATGCCACAGCGCGAGATGAGGCTGACGGCCCTGGAACGACGGCACCGCGCTGAGTTGGATGCGAATGCGATACAAACCCGGCGCGCTCGCGCGAATGCCGCCGCGACCGAGACCGGGGAAAAGCAGCCAGCGCTGGCCGGCCTTGGGTTCATTCCGGCCCTTTGTCGCGCTGGTCGCACGCTCGGGAAACGCGCGCTCAAGCACCGTCTCCGCCGCGCGGAAGTAACGCTCCACGTGCGACGGTGACAGCGACAGCATCGAGCCGATGCGCTCGAAGCCGTGCCAGCGCGGGTCCTCGTTGAACGCGCCGGGCGCATCGACATCGAAATACACGCCGAGCAAATCGTAAACCGTGTGGCCGTATTCCGCGCGGCTCAGGCGGTAATGCGCGACCGGTCCGCGCTTGGCCATGCGCGCCGCCTCGCCCTCCTTCACGCGCGCGGAAATCCACTCGACGATTTTGCCGAGTTCGGCGGCGGTCGGTTGCGGTTCCTTCTTCGGCGGCATTTCGCGCGAGTTGATGCGGAACAGCACCTCGGCCCAGCGCTGCGCGTTGCCAAGCTCGGCAAAATCCGTCGGCAATTTGTCCACGCGGAACTCCCCCTTCTGCTGCTTCTCGCCGTGGCAGCGGACGCAGTGCTCGGCGAAGAACGCCGTCGTGGGAGAGTCTGCGGCGCGGGCTGGGAGCGCGCCGAGAAGGAGGAAAAGCAACGAGAGAAACGCCGCGCGTGAGGAGCAACGTGAGGAGCAAGAAGGACCACTCATAAATTAAATCCCTTTGCCCCAAATTCTTTTGCCAAATCGGGCAAGGAAATTTGGGACAAGGGAATGGGAAGCTGAAATGTTGAAAGCGAGGCCGCACCGCCGCTAGTCTCCGGCCCATGCCCATCGAGTGTGAGATTCCCATCCGTCCCGTGAGCGACGCGCGTTTTGCCGAAACGGATCGCCTCGTGATGCAGTGCGCCTACGCCGCGCAAAACCATTTTGGCCGGCTGCACGAGGAACGGGTTTACGAAAACGATGTCGCCGCGCGCCTGCGGGCGGCGGGCTTGCGCGACGTGTTCACGCAGGTGCCGCTGACCGTGAGCCTCGGCGCGTTTCGCAAAACGTTCCGGCTCGATTTGGTCGTGAACCAGACGGTCTTTGAACTGAAGGCGGTGGACGCGTTTGTGCCGCTCCACGATGCGCAGGTGCTGCAATACGCGGCGTTGCTCCGCTTGGAGCGCATCAAACTTCTGAACTTCGGCGCGCCTTCGGTGCAGGGGCGGTTGCTCGGCGCACCGTTTGCGCGCACGGACCGGCGCGCGGTCATCGTCGAGCGGACGCGCTGGCAGGCGGTGTCGGCCAACTGTGCCGCGTTGGCGGACCACGCCGAGGCGTGTCTCCGCGAGTGGGGTGGCTTCCTCGAAGCCAGTCTGTATCACGAGGCTTTGATGTGGTTCGCGGGTGGCGAGGCTGTTTGCACGAGACGCCTGTCGGTCGTGCGCGACGGCGTCGAACTGGGCCACCACGCGACGCAACTTCACGCCCCGGACTGCGCCTTCGTCGTCACGGCGCTGGGTCAGCACGTTGCCGCGCACGAGAAGGAACTGCGCCGTCTGCTGGCCGCGCTGCCGCTGCGGGCGTTGCAATGGGTGAACATCTTTCATCAGCAAATGGATTTGGTGACGCTCAAGCGGTGACAGCGGGGCGGGACAGCAGGAGAAAATTGGGCAAGAGAATTTGGGGCAAAGGAATTGAAAACACGGATTCGAATTTGGGAATCCCACCCCACAAAAAATAATTCCCTTGCCCGAAATTCCCTCGCCAAACCTCCCCGTGCCGCCTCACGCCTGCACCTCCGAAACGGTTCCCGTGCTGTCTCCGAACCGCTCCGTCTTCACGTCCATCTTCTGCGCCATCGTGAGGAGCACGTTGCTCAGGCGGGCCTTTTCGTTCACGGGCTTGAAGTGGATGGCCGGATGCTTGTCGTAGCCTTTGAAATCAGGCACGCGATTGAAGTCCACGTGGCGACCGTGTTTCAGTCCGAGCTTCGTGCCGCCCGCGAGGATGATCGGCAGGCTCGCGTTGCCGTGGCTGTGGCCGTAAGCCATACCGCTGCCGTAAAGCGCCATCGTCGTTTCGATCAGCGGGCCATCGGCGTCCTGCACTTCCTTCAAGCGCCCGAGGAAATAACTGAACTGCGCGAGGTTGAACGCGTCGCTCTCCAAGAGTTGGCGCATGAGGTCGGGATTGCCGTTGTGATGCGAGAGCGAGTGGCGGTCCTGCTTGATGCCGATTTCCGGCACCGCCGGCCCCTGACCCTCCGAGCCGGTGTTGAACGTCACCACGCGAGTCATGTCCGTCTGGAACGCGAGCACCATGAGGTCATACATCGTGCGGAGATAATCCCCGAGCATCTGGAGCGAGATGTCGCGATTGAGCTTCGAGTGAATGGACGCCTCGATTTTCGGGCGCGGCGTGTCGAGCCATTTGTCCGAGCGCGCGGTGCGAATCTCCACCTCGCGCACCGCGGCGAGATACTGCTCCAAGCGCCCGCGATCCTCGCTGCCGAGCTGGCTGCTGAGGCCGCGGGCCTCGGCGAGAATCGCGTCGATAATGCTGCCGCGCCGTTGAAAACCACGCCGCTGTTTCGCAATGCCGCCCTTCGGGTCCTCGAACAATTCTCGGAACGCCGCGCCGGGGCTGAACTGCGCGGGCAAAGCGATGCCGTCCGGATTCACCGCGATGCTGCCACCCTGATTGCTCAATTCGAGCGACGAGTACCGCGTGATCGGCGCGGTCACCTGCGCCATGAGTTGATCCACCGAAATCGTGTTGCGCGCGGACGGCCCGATCGGCGCGCTCGTGAGCCAGATGCTCTGGCAATTGTGGTGCTGCCCGAGTCCGTTCGGATGATGCAGCCCGCTGATCGGCGTGATGACGTCGCGGTGTTTCTCCAGCGAGACGAGCGCCTTGGACAACGAATAGTTCGGCCCCGCCTCGGTGATCTGGTAGTCCAGCGTGTTGACGCCATTCGGCAGATAAACAAACACACTGCGCTTGGCGCGCGGCGATTTGTCCGCGCCCAGCGCGCGCAACGGCCTCATGCAATCCAGGAACGGCAGCGCGAGCGTGACGCCGAGTCCGCGCAGGGCGTGACGGCGTGAGAGCAACCAGGTTTGGCGGGGGGCATTCATGATGTGGGGAATTGTCGGGGCGTTAACCACAGGCTCTCAGACGACGGCGGCGCGCAAAAGTTTTCAACCCGAAATCCATAGCCGGGAAACGATGAACCACGCGCGGGCATCGGGGGGCGCGGCGTTCACGCCCCTTCATCGCGCGCACCATCTGAGGCCGGCGTTTGGCTCACTGCTTGGTCAGCACATCCACGCGCGCCTTCTTCAGCGCGTCTTCCAGTGCCTCGCGCTTGGTCTTCGTCGCGTCAATCCACGCGATGACCGCGCTGGGCGTGGTGCTCACCGTGGCCCGCTCCACGCCATCGAGCTTGGCGATGGCCTGGTAGGCGGCGTAGCGGCAGCCTTTGCAGTCCAGCACGCCGATGGGGATTTCCACCCTGGTCAGCTTGTCCGCCGGCACGGTGGAACGCGCGGTGATGGTGAAGGTGTTCTTGGACGCCTGGCCGATGAGGCTGCTG
>JAYVOY010000213.1:0-7386 GCA_043757645.1 Verrucomicrobiota bacterium | reverse complement strand
ACGGCGTTTACTGCCGCCACACCCGCGGACTCACGCTGCAAAACATTAACATCCTCCCGCTCAATCCCGACGTGCGCCCCACGCTCGCGTTCGATGATGTCAGCGGCATCGTCATCTCAAACCTCGTCACCAGTTTTCCCGGCATCGATTTGCGCACCGGCCCGTCACTCTCCTTCGTCACCAATTCGCCGCCGCTCACCATCAACGCCGTCGTCAATCCCACCGCGCCCCCGGGCGGTTGGATTCTCTCGACCCCGTGATGGGCGTCGCACACTGCCGCCGTTTTCAGGTCCCCAATTTTTTTCCGGGCAACTTCACAAAACCTCCCAACCGAAAACCCTCTCATGGTCACGATCAACGTTGTTCTCGAAATCGATCCCGCGCGGGTGGATGAATTCCTTCAAGTGATGACCACCAACGCCGCGGCCTCGCGACAGGAACCGGGCTGCACGCGCTTTGAAATCGCCCGCGCGTTCGACCCACCGAATCTCTTTTCGCTCAGCGAGGTTTACCACGACAAGGCGGCCATCGAGGCCCACACGCAGACGCCGCACTACGCCGCCTGGCGTGCGGTCGCGGCCACCGGCATCGTCCTCCATCGCATGGCCGTGCGCGGGGACATCCTCAATTCCTGAGCCGTAACCATGCAATTGGCGGAGCGCCGCGTTGCACGCGGCTCCCGGTGGGACCGGCCCACAGGAGTGGTTTCGCCACCGATTTTCGGTTCACCTTTCAGTGTTCCCCTCGGCAATGAACAAACCGTCGGCGGCGGCCCGGGGATACGAGCCAAGCCGCGTGAAACGCGGCGCTCCGATCGCATAGTTACGGCTAAGATTTGCCAAATTTTGGCGCGAAATTGGCAAGCTGTGATTTGACAGCCGACTCTGGCAGGTGGCATTACTGCTTGGGTACATTGCGTGAACTTCGGCGGAACAGCGTGGGTTTTTGGGCATGGAAAAAATCGCGGAACCAACGGCGATCGGGTGTCGCGCGCGAGCCGGAACGGTGCCCCGAAAACCGCAGTCGTTTTCTCTCGAAATGCGTGGGAGTGAAACTCCGTGTTCCCTGCGGGCGAACGGCCCAAGCCCGCGTCCCCCGGCCGATTCGGCGCGGCGCTGATTGGGCGTAACAGAATGCAGTCCCCCGCGGGACAGTTTTGAATTTTTTATGAAAGCGAAACATCTGGCCTTTTGTTTGTTTGGCTGGCTGGCGTGCGGGTCGGCGCTGCACGCACAAACCACCGCGTTTCAATATCAGGGCACCCTCGCCGTCAATGGTGCCAACGCCAATGGCACGTTCGAATTCCAGTTCAAGCTCTGGGACAGTCTGAGCGCCGGAACGCAGGTCACGCCCGTGGTTCTGAAAACGGCGGGGGGCATTCGCGTGGCGAGCGGGAACTTTGTCGTCGTGCTGGATTTCGGCGCGGGCGCGTTGACCGGGGCGGCGCGCTGGCTCGAGATCGCCACGCGCACCAACGGTTCGCTCGCCGCCTTCACCGTCGTGTCGCCGCGCCAGAACGTGCCCTTCGTCCCCCACGCGGTGTTCGCGACGACCGCGGGCGCGGTGGCCAACGGCGTCATCGGCAATGCCGCTCTCGGTGCGAATGCAGTGACCGGTCCCAAGCTTGCCGCGGGCGCGGTGGTGAAGAGTCTCAATAATTTGCGCGACAACGTCGTTCTCCAAGCCGGCTCCAACGTGGTGCTCACCACGGTCGGCAACACCATCACCCTGACCGCCGCAGTGCCGACTGGCACCGGTGGCACCACGATCGGGGCGGCGATGTTGAACGGGACGAACCTTTTTACGGGCACGAATATTTTCAATGCGCCCGTGCTGGCGACGAACGGGAACAATCAGTTCACCGGCAGATTCAGCGGGAACGGCGCGAGCCTCAGCGGCCTGCCGCCCACCGCGCTGGTGGGCACGCTCGCACCTGCGCAGATTCCCGCGCTGGACGCGGCGAAGATTGCTTCGGGAATTCTGGCGACCGCACAAATCCCAAATTTGGATGCGGCCAAAATTGTTTCCGGCACGCTCGGCAGCGCGCAAATCCCCAATCTGGGCGCGGCTAAAATCACCTCGGGCACGTTCGCACCCGCGCAGATTCCCGCGCTGGATGCGGCGAAAATCACGGGCGGCATTTTCCCTGACGCGCGACTGTCGGCCAACGTGGCGCTGCTCAACGGCACCAATACCCACACAGGCACAAACATTTTCAACGCGCCGGTCCTCGCGACGAACCCGAACAACCAGTTCACCGGCAAGTTCACCGGCGACGGCACGCTGCTCGCCAATGTTCCCGGCAGTTTTCTTTGGAACACCGTCTCGTCCCCGGCGCTCAACGCGCAGCCCAACGCGGGCTATCTCATCACCGGCGTCGCGCAGGCCAATGTCACGCTGCCGACCGCGCCGTCGGTCGGCGACATCGTGCGCGTGACCGCGACGAGCGCGAGCGCCTGGCAGTGGATCCCCAACGCGGGCCAGCAGATTGTGAGTTTCCTCGGCTCCACCGGCGCGGTTTGGTCGCCGGGTGCCAGCGTGGCCAATCGCGGTTGGCAATCGATCGCCACCTCGGGTGACGGACTAAAACTCGTCGCGGCCGACTACCTCGGACCCGCGTCCACTGGCGGACAGATTTACACCTCCGCCGATGGCGGCGCGTCGTGGGTGCAGCGCGCGAGCAATCACTTCTGGTTCGCCGTGGCGTCCGCGGCGAACGGCACCAAACTGGTCGCCGTCGATTCCGTCGGCACTAATTTCAACGGCGGGCAAATCCACACTTCCACCGACTCGGGCGTGACGTGGACGCCGCGCGAATCGAATCGTTTCTGGGGCGGCATCGCTTCGTCCGCCGACGGCACGAAACTCGTCGCGATCGATTACTACGGCCCGGCCTTCAACGGCGGATTCATTTACACTTCCGCCGACTCGGGTGCGACGTGGACCGCGCGCGCGAACGACACGAATCGCTACTGGAATGCCATCGCCTCGTCCGCCGACGGAACGCGCCTCGTCGCCGCGGTCGATGGCGGGCAGCTCCACACTTCAGCCGACGCAGGCCTCACGTGGGTCGCCCACTCGATCGCGACGGCGTGGCAAGCGGTCGCGTCGTCCGCGGATGGCACTCACCTCGTGGCCGTCGTGCGCGGCGGGCAGATCTACACGTCGGTCAACGCGGGCGCGTCGTGGACTGCGCGCGACACGAATCGCTATTGGTACGCGGTCGCCTCGTCCGCTGACGGCACGAAACTTTTTGCCGCGGATTACTTCGGTTCGGGTTTTGCCGGCGGGCAGATTTACACGTCGGGCGACGCGGGCGTGACGTGGGTTCCGCGCGCGACCAATCGCCGCTGGACCGCTATCGCGTCCTCGGCTGACGGCACACGCGTCGTGGCGGTGGAAAAAGCCGTGAGCAACTTCGGCCTGCCGGGCAGCGGGCAAATCTGGCTCTCGATCGATTCCGGCGTGACGTGGATGCCGAGCGTCGGCGCGGTGATGTTTTTGTCCGGCGTCTCGCCCGGACCTTACGCGGGTGCGGCCGGAGCCAGCTCGGGCCTGCAATATCTGGGCAACGGCATTTGGCAGGCGATCACCGAATCGCAAATCGCGGCAAGCTCAGTGGGCGCCGCGCAATTGGCCGACAACTCCGTGACCGCCGCAAAAATCAATGGCGCGTTGACGCCGGGCCAGATTCCAAATTTGGACGCGGGCAAAATCACCTCGGGAGTTTTGGCCACCGCGCAGATTCCCAATCTGGATGCGGCCAAGATCGTTTCCGGCACGCTGGCGACGGCGCAGATTCCCGCGCTGGATGCCGCGAAGATTACCTCGGGAATTTTGACCACTGCCCAAATTCCCAATCTCGACGCGGGCAAAATCACGTCCGGCGTTTTGGCGACGGCGCAGATTCCCAATCTGGACGCCCCGAAAATCACGAGCGGCATTTTTCCGGACGCGCGACTTTCGGTCAATGTGGCGTTGCTGAACGGCACCAACACGTTCACCGGCACGAATCAATTCGGCGCGCCGGTGCTGGCGACGAACAGGAACAATCAATTCGGCGGCGCGTTCACCGGCACGTTCTCGGGACCGGGAACGCTGCGCTGGCAGAGCGTTGCCGGCATCGCGCAAGCGGCGGCGGCCAATGTGGGCTACGTCCTCGCCAACGACGGCTTGGTCACGGTCACGCTCCCCGCGGCTCCGAACATTGGCGATGTGGTGCGTGTGCTGGGCCTCGGGAGTGGTGGTTGGGTGATCGCACAAAACGACGGCCAGCAAATCCGCGTTGAGGCCACCACGAGCACGGCGGGCGTGGGTGGCGGCGCGAGTGGCGGCCAGTGGACGGCCCTCGAATTGGTGCATGTAAGCGGCGGGGTGTTTGTCGCCGCGAGTCACCAAGGCACGATCACGCTTCAGTAAATCGACGCGACGAAACATGAAGCCCTGCAATTCCCTCCGGCCGCTGGCCACGCGCGAGGCGCTTTCCGAGTGGTTGTCGCCAGGCCTGCGGCTGCGGAGCGCGGCTGTGTGCGCAGCCCCAGCCGCAGCGCGTGGAACGCACGAGCGCGACAGCAAGATTCCACGATCTCTGCTCGGTGTGGCCGCTGCGGCGGGTCTGCGACACAGCCGCGCTCCGGTGGCCTTGTCGCGATTCGCCACGTTCGCACTTGGCCTCTGCCTTCTCCTCACGTCCTCTGTTTTGCGCGCGGAAACGTTCAACGTCCTCGCCTACGGAGCCGACGCGACGGGCCGCAATTGGAGCACCGGTCCGGTGCAAAAGGCCATTAACGACTGCACGCTGGCAGGCGGGGGGATTGTGGCCTTTCCGCCCGGCCGCTATCGCCTCGCACCCGTCATGATCAAAAACAACGTCACGCTGCAATTCGCGAAAGAAACGTTCCTCGATGCGCCCCGGCTGTTCTCCCAATACGCGGGGAACACTTCCTTCCTGATCGCCTCGAACGTCATAAACGTCGCGCTGCGCGGCCCCGTCGTCATCGATGGCCAGGGCTTGAGTTACTGGCAGGTGCTCCCCAACCCCACGACGAACTATCTCGCCAGCCAAAGCCGCCCGGTCCCTTTGATTAATTTTCGCGGGTGCAGCAACGTCGTGGTGGACGGCCTCACGGTGGTCAATTCCCCGTCGTGGACGTTCACCTCGTTTTCCTCCACCAACGTCACGTTCCGCAACGTGACGATCGCCAACGATTTTTTTGGGCCGAACACCGATGGCATTAATCTGTGCCAAACCAAAAATGCGCTCGTCACCGGCTGCCGCATTACCACGGGTGACGACGCCATCACGGTCAAAAACCTGGCCACCGCGAGCGCCGAAAATTCGAGCCGGAATATCGTGATCACCAACTGCGACCTGACCGGCCCCCGCGCCCGTTTCAAAATCGGCTCGGAGAGCCGGATCGGCGTCATCGAGAACATTCTGTTCACCGATTGCCGCATGCGGGGAACCACCGCCACGGTCGGCATGTTGGCCGGCATTGCCTTGGAATGCATGGATGGCGCGACGGTGCGCAACATCCACGTCCAGCGCATCACCTGCGAAAACGCCCGCTCGCCGATCTTCATCCGATTGGGCAATCGCGGGAGCGGACAGACCGCCCGGCCGACGATCCCCGGCAGTATGCAAAACATCCTCATCGAGGATGTCACCGCGACCGGCCCGCCGACGGAGAGCGAATTGGGCATTCAAATTCACGGCATCCCGTCCGCGTCGGTCACGAATATCGTGCTGCGCAACATCACCCTGATTTCCCGCGGCGGCGTGAGCTTTGCCGACCTCGGGGTGACCGACGTCGCGCAAATGGTCGTGCCGGAACTCGAAGCCAGTCACCCGTACGTGGACCTGTTTGTCCGGCTTCCCTCCTACGGTGTCTATTGCCGCCACGCCCGCGGGGTGACGCTGCAAAATATCCAGATTCTTCCGCTCAATCCCGATGTGCGCCCCGCCCTCGTGTTCGATGATGTCAGCGGTTTGGTGGTGCGAAATCTCGTGACAAGTTTCCCCGGCATCGAGCTGCGCTCCGGCCCCTCGCTCTCCTTCGTCACCAACTCGCCGACGATCACGGTGAACGCCGTCCCCAATCCCGCCGCGCCCCCGGGCGGCTGGATTCTCGCGACGCCGTAAGCCCCCGGCGCGCGGCGTTTACGCCGCTGCAACCTAGAAAAAGCAGTTGCTGCCCACGAAACACACGAAACACACGAAAGGAAAAGGCGTTAAAGAAAATAGGGCTAGGCACTTCATTCCCCCGGGCGAAAGGAAGGTGACGGAAAGCGGCCTAGGCAGAAAAATTACAGACAGAAAGATGGATTTTTCAATTTTCTGTCTGCAATTTTTCTGTCTCAACTCCGGGCTTCGGGTCCAGGGGAATCAAGTGCATAGCCCTAAAAGAAAAATGTGGACTCACTGAACCGGTGAGTGAATCCGCAGACCCTCAATCTCGGTTTGGCCCTTTGTTTTCGTGTGTTTTTTTGTGTTTCGTGGGCCATTTCTTCTGCCGCTTTTGGGGTCACCCCTTCGCCGCCGGCTTCGCCCCACCGCGCATCCGCTTCAGCAAAAACGGCAGCCCCACCGCGAGCACGAGCAACGCCGCGCCGAGCACTGGGCGATAAACAATCCACGCGATCGCCACCGTCACCAGCGAGATCACGCCCGCCAGCATGAACGCGAGCAACCCGATTCCGAACTCGAGCACCGACCCGATAAACGGCACCAAATCGCCGAACACCGCGAGCGGTTTGGCAATCAGCATGAAGCCGATCCACATCACGATCAGGCCGCCGAGCCGCAGCCCCCACGTCAGCAAGGCGTTCATTTCCTCGGCGCGCTTGAACATTTCTTGTGCGGAAAACTCCCCGACTTGGAGCAACTCAATTTTCCCGCCACTGCGCGCCGTGTACGGCTCGAACGTCCCTTTGATCTGTCGCGCGACGAGGCTGATCGCGGTCGGTCGCGCGATCTTGAAACCGATGCGGCTGTCGCCGATTTGCGGGGCCGCGGGATTCGTTCCGACAAACACTTTCTGTTCGTGCAACTTCGCCTTCGCCCGCACCGGCTCGGGCAATTTCTCGACTTGCGCGACCGGGAGGTCCGTGAAGTTGTCGATCTTTCCCGCGAGCGACCCTGACAGCGTGAATGCGCCCACCGTGATTTTTTCCGCCGTCACCAACCGCGATGGAAACGGCAGCGCCGCCGGATTTGTGTGCCCCTCCGGTTGCTTGAACTGTTTCGAGTCAATCAGCGAATCGCTCCATTGCTGCGCGTAATTGTAGGTCGTCTTCGTCGTCTCGCTGCCGCCCAGATTTTTCTCCTTCGCGGTGCTCTTCGTTTCCTTCCACTGATACATCTCCGCGACGCGGCGCAGTTTCAGC
>JAYVOY010000212.1:0-7415 GCA_043757645.1 Verrucomicrobiota bacterium | reverse complement strand
AACGTTTACCTCTACAACATCGACGACCTCCAAGCCATCGCCAGCGACTACCTCAAACAACGCCACGGCGAACTCGCCCGCTGCGAGGAAATCATCCGCGACAAGGCGAAAGGCGTGTTGGCCCGCGCGACCACAACCGTGGCCTCACTCCCCGCGCCCCCGCGCCTCGCCTTTGGCCACGAATAAAAAAATCGGGAAGTTCATCCCCAAGCATCCCGCCGTCTCTCGGCCCCGTTTAATTCCCTTGCCCCAAATTCCCCTGCCAATTTCCCGGTCTTAATTCCCCTGCCTCCCCGCCCCAAACCCCATGAGCAAACCCTCCCCCTGGCGCAACCCCACCGCCCCGCCCGCACCCGCCAAACCGCGCGCCACCGTGCTCAAATCCGCCGAGACCATCTTCCTCGCCACCCGCGGCAGCGCCCTCGCCCTCGCGCAAGCCAATCAAATCCTCGCGCAATGCCGCGCCGCCTTTCCGCGCCTCCAGTTCGAACTCAAAATCATCAAAACCACCGGCGACAAACTCCAAACCGCCTCCCTCTCCAACCCCGCCCCCGACCTGCCCAAAGGCCTCTTCACGAAAGAACTCGAAACCGCCCTCCTCGAAAAACAAGCCCACCTCGCCGTCCACAGTTTGAAGGATCTGCCCACCGAACTTCCCCCCGGCCTCAAGCTCGGTGCCGTCGGCAAACGCGAGGATGTCCGCGACGTTCTCCTCTACCGCGACGCCGCGTTTCTCCGTGAACTCGCCAAAGCCAATCCCGCCACCGACTGGCACCCCGGCCAGCGCGTCAAACGCGGCTTCGCCCCCAACACCACGCTCACCACGCTGCCCGCCGGAGCCATCGTCGCCACGAGCAGCACGCGTCGCCGCGCCCACGTCCTCCTGCTCGCGCCACAACTCACCACCGTGGAAATCCGCGGCAACGTCCCCACGCGCGTCCAAAAACTCGCCGCCACCGACGCCTTCGACGCCACCATCCTCGCCGCCGCCGGCCTCGCGCGCCTGCAATTCCGCATCCAGCCCGACGGCCACCTCATCGGCACCGAACTCCCCGCCGGCATCCGCGCCACAATGATCGAAACCACCGACATGATCCCCTGCGTCGGCCAGGGCGCGATCGGCCTCGAAATCCGCACCGACGATTCCCTCGCCGCCGAAATCTGCGCCGCCCTCGATCACTTCAACACCCACCAATGCGTCCTCGCCGAACGCGCCTTTCTGCGCGCGATGGGCGGCGGCTGCGCCAGCCCCGTCGCCGCGCACGCCCGCATCGCCGGCCACCTCATCCACGTCCGCGCGATCTCCTTCACGCACGCTGAACCCCGCCGCGCCGCAGGCTCCCGCCCCGTCCGCGAAGCCGCCACCCTCGGCGAAGACCTCGCCCGGCAACTGCGCTAAAACTTCTTTTGTGGGAGACGAGGTCACGAGTCTCCAACCTCTTCCCCGCGCAGACCTCGCGCACCGCCTGCGCTGAAATCTCCCCTTGTAGGAGACGAGGTGACGAGTCTCTAACCATCTCTCCGAAAAATCGCTCACCCGCGCCGTTTCGCGCTCACACTTTTCCATGAACCGGAGCGCCGAGCATTGCTCGGCTCGGTCGGCTGCGGCGAGTTCGTGCCGAGCAATGCTCGGCGCTCCACAATGGTTCCCGGCCTCGATCCGCGTCCGCAGGTGGATCGTCGCCCCCGTCGCCAGACAAAAAATGTCCACCGTTCACCAACGGAGGAGTGGATCACCCCGCCCGCCACCGCCATTTTGTCATCAGCAATGAAACGCGTTTTCGCATCGACTCGCCGCAGTTTCCTTGATCAACATCCCGCCAACACCCCACTCCCTTTATGAACATAAAACCCTCCAAAAAACCCGGTAACGTCGTCGTGGAAGTCGCGGCCAAAGACACTGCCCTGCTCGCTCAAGGCAACGCGTCGCAATTCCGCCTGAAAAAAATTCTCGTCCCCATCGACTTCTCCGACTGCTCCAAGAAGGCCCTGCAATACGCCCTCGCCTTCGCCAAACAATTCGACGCCTCCCTCGTCCTCCTCTACGTCGTCGAGACCAACTACGCCGGCACCGAATTCGGCGGCCTCGATTACGTGCTCCTCGAAAATGAATCCCGCGAGACCGGGCAGAAACTCATCGCCGAACTCGCCCAAACCGTCGTCGGCAATTCGGCCCCCGTCGAAACCCTCGTCCGCGCCGGCCGCCCCGTCATGGAAATCACCGACGCCGCCAAGGAGAAAAACGTGGACCTCATCATCATCTCCACCCACGGCCACACCGGCCTCAAGCACCTGCTCCTCGGCAGCGTCAGCGAAAACGTCGTCCGCCACGCCCCCTGCCCCGTCCTCACCGTCCGCGAGCGCGAGCACGAATTCCTCGCCCCCTGAGCCGTAACGATGCAGTAGGAGCGCCGCCGTCTCGGCGGCTCACACCGTCCAAACAGGGTGAAAGCGCGGATTTTCCGCAGCCTAAAATGCTCACTGAATCGTGAGCCAAAAGCTCGCGGACAATTTGCCCCCCTCGGACTCTCCCACGCCGTGAGCCGCCGAGACGGCGACGGTCCGCCCATGACATCGTTACGGCTGAACCAGGCCAGCGGTGCGGCCCACTTGGCGTCGGGGCCGCGCGGCCTTTTTCCCCTGCATCGGAGCGCCGAGCACCGGCTCGGCGCAACCCATCGCCCACGCCGAGCGGGTGCTCGGCGCTCCGGTGCGGTTCTTGGCTCCGCGGCGCAATTCGAGAAGCGTGGAGACGACCCACGCGCGGAGAAAAGCCTCCCGCCAATCGTCTTGCCACCACCGCCGTCGCCGCCTTTAATCCGCGCCCATGAACACAACTTTTCCCGGTCGTCACCTTTTGAAAAACCTCGCCCGCGCCGCCGCGCTCGTCGCCGCGCTGGCTTCGCTCGCCACCGTGCGCGCGGAGGATTGGAAGCCCGAGGCGGGCTTCACGAGCCTCTTCAACGGCAAGGATCTCACGGGCTGGGGCTATCGCGACAAGGACGCGAAGGTGCTGGAAAATTTCGACGGCAAGCTGTCCGCGAGCGACGGGCGTTACACGGCGCGCGAGGGAATGTTGGTGGTGAATCCCTTCGCCGAAGGCAAAGGCCCGAAGCTCCGCCAACTCTGGAGCACGCCGGAGTTTCCGAAAAATTTCATTCTCAAGCTCGAGTTCCGCGCGGCGGTGAACGCGGACAGCGGCATCTTCCTGCGCAAGCCGCAGCTCCAATGCCGCGATTATCTCGTCGCCGGTCCATATAAAACCCTCAAGCAATACAAGGCTCAGGACTGGAACAAAATCGAGGTTGTCGTGAAGGACAACATCGCGCACTGCACCTGCAACGGCGAGGTGCTCGAAGCCGCGCTCAAGCTGCCCGCCACCGGCCCGATCGGCCTCGAGGCGGATCGCGGCGAGATGGATTATCGCCACCTCCAAATCAAGGAACTGCCCTGAGACGTAACGAGGCACAAGGACCGCCGCCGTCCCGGCGGCTCACCCCGTCCACACGGGGCGAACGCGCGGATTTTCCGCAGCCCAAAATGCTCACTGAATAGTGAACCAAAAGCTCCCGGACAATTCGCCCCATCGGACTTTCCCATGCCCTGAGCCGCCGAGACGGCGGCGGTCCGCCCATTGCATGGTTACGGCTGAGACGGCGGTGAAACCTGAACTCCGGGATGGCGGCGCTTTCGGGCTGAACGCCGGAAAAAGACGGTCGCGCGAAGGCCACGAAGGGGGCGAAGACTCAATGAGGCCGCCCCGGGCTTTCCTTCGTTTCCTTCGCCTTCTTCGCGTCCGTCGCGCGACCCATGTCTTTTTTTTTCGCGAAAATCAGGCACCAAGCCGCACCGCACCGCCGCGCCCGGGACGGGCGCGCTCCGGACGCAAGATTGTTTTTCCCGCGGTGAACGCCCGTTGAAACGCCGCCCTTTTTCCGCCACCGCATTGCACGCATGATTCCCCTTCCCGGAGTTGAAACCCCGCCGCCCACGACGCCGCTCGGGCGTCTGCGCGCGCGCGCGGAGGGCTGGGAAAACCATTTCCTCGCGGCGGCATTGGCGGTGATGACGCTGCTGCCGTTGCTCGAAAGTTTTTTGCGCAAGGCGTTTCACACGGGCGTGCCGGGTTCGAGCGCGCTCGTGCAGCATCTCACGCTGCTGGTGGCAATGGCGGGCGGCGCGGTGGCCACGCGGGACGGACGGCTGCTCGCGATGTCCGCGCTGCCAACGGTGCTCAAGGGGCGGTGGAAGGACGCCGCCGCGATCTTCAGCGGCGTCGTGTCGGCGGTGACGTGCGCGTTTCTCGCGATTGCCGGGTGGTTGTTCGTGCTGACCACCAAGGAGGGAAACGACGTGTTCATCGGCGAGATGAAACTGTGGCCGGTGCAACTCATCATGCCGGTCGGGTTCGCGTTGATCACGTGGCGGCTGCTGGGGCGCAGCGCGACTGGCTGGCGCGGAAAATTGCTCGCGTATGCGCTGACCGCGGGGTTGGTCGTGCTCGCGTGGAAAACACCCGTCGCCGCAGAGAAACTGGTGTGGCCACTGATCGGCGTGTTGCTCGCGGCAACCGTGCTCGGCGCGCCGGTGTTCGTGACCATCGGCGCGGCGACGATGATTTTGTACTGGGGCGACGACGTGACGATTCTGAGCGTGTCGATCAGCCAGTACAAACTCGTCACCGACGCGATGCTGCCGACGATTCCGCTGTTCACGCTGGCCGGATATTTTCTCGCGGAGAGCGGCGCGTCGAAGCGGTTGCTTGCGGTGTTTCAGGCGCTCGTGGGGCAGTTCCGCGGCGGCCCGGCGATCGTGACGTGTCTGGTGTGCGCGTTTTTCACGACGTTCACCGGCGCGAGCGGCGTGACGATTCTCGCGCTCGGCGGATTGCTGATGCCGGTGCTGGTCGCGGCGAAATATTCGGAACGCGACGCGCTGGGATTGGTGACGAGCGCGGGTTCGCTGGGTCTGCTGTTTCCACCGTGCCTGCCGCTGATTCTCTACGCGATCGTCGCGAAGGACAGCGTCACGATTAAACAAATGTTCCTCGGCGGTTTGCTGCCGGGGCTGCTGTTGGTGGCGCTGACGGCGGCACTCGGAATCTGGCAGGCGCCGGGTGGAAAATCGCAGCGGCAACCGTTCGTCGCGAGCGAGGCGTGGCGCGCGATTTGGGCGGCGAAGTGGGAACTCGCGCTGCCGCTGGTGGCGTTGATCGGCCTCTTCGGCGGCTTCGCGACGCCGGTCGAGACTTCGGCACTCACGGCGTTGTATGCGTTCTTCACGCAGGTTTTCATCCACCGCGACCTCAAGCTCACGAAGGACGTGCCGCGCGTGATGGCCGAGTGCGGGCTGCTGATCGGCGGGGTGTTTCTGATTCTGAGTGTGGCGCTCGGCTTCACGAGCTACCTCGTCGATGCGCAGGTGCCGGGCCGCCTCGCCGACTGGGCCGCGGCCAATGTGCAGTCGCGCTTTTTGTTTCTGCTCGGGCTGAACGTGGTGCTGCTTTTCGTCGGCGGGCTGATCGAGATTTACGCGGCGATCTTCATCGTTGTGCCGTTGCTGGTGCCCATCGGCGCGCGGATGGGCATCGACCCGGTGCATCTGGGAATTATTTTTCTGGCGAACATGGAACTCGGTTTCCTCGCGCCGCCGGTCGGTTTGAATTTGTTGCTCTCCTCGTATCGCTTCAAAAAACCCGTCGGCGAAGTGATGCGCGCGGTGCTGCCGATGCTGGCCGTGCTGTTCCTCGGCGTGCTGCTGATCACCTACTACGAGCCGCTCACCACGCTGTTGCCGCGGTGGTTGGGGAAATAGAGCGGCGGAGCGCGGCTGTGTGCGGAGCACCAGCCGCAGCGCGTGGCACGCCCGGGGCCGCAGAAAATTTCCCAACCGTGGCGTCGCGCGGCTGCTACGGCTAGTCTTCGACACAGCCGCGCTCCGGGGCAAATCACGCGATGCCCGCTACCACCGTCAAACCGCAGTCTTATCCGCGCCATTCGCGCCATCCGCGGTTAAACAATTCCGATTTCCCAAGGCCGATTCACTCACAGCCCCGCTGTCTCGGGAAAGCCGCACAGGATGTTCATGCTCTGAATCGCCTGGCCACTCGCGCCTTTCACGATGTTGTCCTCGGCGCTCAGGACGAGCAGGCGGCCCGTGCGCGGATCCACGCGCCAGGCGAGTTCGAGCACGTTGGTGCCCACCACGTTCTTCGTGTCGGGCAACGCCTTGCCCTCGAGCACGCGCACGAACGGCTCGTTCGCGTAGGCCGCTTGGTAGCATGCGGCCACGGCCTCGCCGAACGCCGCCGCATCGGCGGGCGTGGAAAATTCGCGCGTCGGGGTGAGATACAACGTCGTCAGGATTCCGCGGTTCACCGGGATCAAATGCGGCGTGAACTGGATGACCACGCGCGCACCCGCGGCGAGCGACAGTTCCTGTTCGATCTCGGAAAGATGCCGGTGCTTCGGCACGCCGTAGGGGCGCACGCTCTCGTTGCATTCCGCGAAGAGATAATCCACCTCCGCCTTGCGGCCCGCGCCGCTCACTCCGCTCATCGAATCCGCGATGATGCCCTGCGCCCGCACGAGTCCCGCGCGCAACAGCGGAATCACCGGCAGCAAAATGCTCGTCGGATAACAACCGGGCGAGGCCACCAACGTCGCCCGCCGGATTTGTTCGCGATAAAATTCGGGCAGGCCGTAAACCGCCTTCGCCAGCAGCGCCGGCGCGGGATGTTCGTGTCCGTAGAATTCCTGATACACCGCCGCGTCACGCAGCCGGAAGTCCGCGCTCAAATCCACCACGGTGCAACCCTGCTCCAGCAGCGGCACCGCGAACTCCGCCGCCACACCGTGCGGCAACGCGAGGAAAACAAGCTGCGCCTGCTTGGCGAGCAACTCCGCGTTCGGCTCGGTGAAGCGCAGGCGCTTGGACTTCGGGTGGCTCGCAAACTTCGGGAACACCTGCGCGACCGTTTGACCCGCGCTCTGCCGCGACGTCACCGCCGTCAACTCGACGTGCGGATGATTCAACAACCGCCCGACCAATTCCTCGCCGGAATAACCGGAGGCCCCGACCACCGCCACGTTCACTGGAGTTTTCATATCCGCGTTTTTTTAAAAATTGCCGCGCCGCTTGCCGTCACGTTGCCGCGTTGCCCCGTCGCCGATGATTTTCGCGCACGGGCACGATTGCAAATTGCCGGACGCGCGACGATGCGTCGTCTGGCGCATCGGTTTTTTTCAACTCTGATTCCCTCTCATTAGCACCCGGCTTCAGCCGGGTGTCCGCGCCCGCAAAACCGCCGCAACCGCTTCAGCGGTTTCCCCGTTACGCAAAACCGCAAAACCGCTGAAGCGGTTGAGTCGTTATCGTCGCCGAGACACCCGGCTAAAGCCGGGTGCTAATGAGAT
>JAYVOY010000211.1:0-7424 GCA_043757645.1 Verrucomicrobiota bacterium | reverse complement strand
AATGGCTGGCGTTGACGAGCACGCTGCCGGGCGGGATGCCCAGCTCGCGCTCCAACGCGGCGCGGACGTTGCCGAGGTAATCATTCCCGATGCGCCCGATGCCGCCGATGGCCACCGCGTCCACCGTGACGAGCACGACGGTGGTGGCGCCGTCCTTGAGCACGAGCGCCTTCGCGTAAGACGGGTCGTTCACCGGCCCCGCCGCGCGGTCCGTGATGTCCACCTTCGCGACGCCGGCGAGGAGTTGGGCGGCGGATGCCACCGTTACCGCGAAGAGCGACAAGAGCAGGGCGAACAGCAGAGACAGCACGAGTTTCATGGTTTAGGTGAGCTCGATGTCTCCTTGGGCAAGAACCTCATCGACAACTGCGTCTTTTGGAATCTGAAAACCGGCCTGTTCGATGCGCCGCTGAAGTTGAAAAGTCCGACTGTGAGCTCGTTCAAGAAAAGTGTTGTATGCGAAGGGGATGATTTCGATACGCTCGCCGTGCATCGTTTTTTCCAACCCCTGTTCCAACTTTGCGCCGAGCACGTAGCAAACAATTTTCGTTTCCAGCCCCACTTCGCCACCCTTGGTCAGTTCCTTCGCGTAATCGCGCGCTTGGTCTACTTCCTTTTGGGTAAGTTCAAATCCACCCTTCTTCAACTCCACCAAAAGAACTTTCCGGAGTCCGGACACCTCGCCATTCTCCGCTGCGTATTCCGGTGCTCCATACACTCCGATTGACCGTTCGGGCAGGGCGACGAAATCAGGACGCTTCGTCGGCACATCTTCCTCAGTCCCACCTAAGAATTTGCGGATGATTGTGGCCAAGCCGCGATTCGAGAGAAACTGGATTCCTTCGTATTCCGGTCCGAATACCCAAAGACCGCGTTCAAATAGCGGCTGAAGGTCATGGAGTTCATCTGCAACTTTGGAGTTCACGAGCGATTTCAGTCGTTCGATAAGCCGGAGTCGCCCTTCCAACTCGTGCAGCACCATCGCAACACTGTCTGCACTCCAGCGGCGCATGATACTATTCCACGTATCGAGGTCTTCGGGTGAGCAGCGTTGCAGCTGCTTCAGCAGATCATAACCTGACTTTGAGGATTCCATCTTGCCAAACACGGCTGCCGCCCGTGCCAAATCCCCCTCACTAATGGTCGGGCACGTCTCTTGAATCTCGTCGATAAACTGTGCGACTTGTTGTCGCGAAACCGTGGTCATCTCCCGGAGGGCACCTTTTGTCTGCTCGAGTGCCAGCCTCTTCCGCTCCTTTCGGTTCGCAGATTGCAGGTGGTTGAGCGTTTGGATGATATGCCTATGGACTGCCTGCCTGACGGCGTTCACCTCAGCCCCTGCGTAAAATCCCGTCCAGTCCGGTTTTCTGAACGGTTCCAAAACGTCAGCCTCAACAACGAAGCTGTAGCGCCGAGCCAGGGAACCTCGACCGTCAAGATATGCACCCTCTCCATCAAGCCCATCCCACGATGGATTTCCAACGGCCCGCTGCTTCACCCACCAGCAGATTCCCCGTAGCTGCGTCGTGCGGTCGCGAGCTTCTGAATCAATTTGGTGGATGGTAACTGCGCCCTGCCCATCGACGACCAACGAGGTGGTCTGTAGGTGTTTGAGGTCGAGAAGTTGAATCGGCTGGCGGTTGAGGAGGATTTGAAAGGAAGGAATGACGGAAAACTTCGTCCCAATCATTTCCCGCAGCTCTGCTTCCGAGACGAAATTGCGTAGAACCATGGCGCGGATGGCCGTCCCGTGCCCTTCGGCGTCCCGCTCGTCGACAATCGTAAATCGGAACGGGCTTGGGCCTGCTCCCAACGCCCGCTCAACTTGGCAGATGAAAGTGCGGTCACCCTTACTTGTCGTAATCTCGTAAGAATCTGCGAAACAGAATGCTCCGTGCCTTCCCTTCCCACTCCGGCCAAAAACGGCTCGCTTCTCTCCGCTAATGTGATTTGGGTTTTCAGCGAAGCGACCCTGAGATTCCTGCCGGTTGTAGCTCAAAGTCTTCCAGCGAACGTCAAACTCCGCCTTCGTCATTCCTGCTCCGTTGTCCGAGATTGAAAACTCACCGCCAGCATCGCTGGGCCATCGGATTATCACCTCTGTCGCCCCTGCATCGTAGGCATTTGCTATCAATTCGATGACCGCAACACGCGGTTCACGGATAATAGTTCCGGCGTGGTCATCGAGAAATCCGTCGCCGAAAAACAATTCCTGCTGCGCGGTTGCTTTGTCGCTCATGACTTCTTCTCAATCAACTCCTCCAGCCGCGACCATAGCACCTGTTCAGGATGCTCGCGCACCGGCTCGACGGTGATGCGGTTCACGATTTCGCTGGCGAAGGCGGGCATGGTCACTTGGCAACTGGAGCGATGGGATTCCAAACTCGCCGGAAGCCGAGGCCTTCGTAGTCCTTCACGTTGACCGTCGCGAAGTCGGTCACGCCTTGGGCAGTCATGGTCAGCGCGGCCCGTGCGTCGTAGATGCGGCGGAAGGCGAAGTCCTTGCGCCGGGCCATCTGCCACAGCGCGGCATGCAGCGGCCGGCTCTCCACCGGAAAGCCAATCAACCTCCAGCGCGGGTGCCGACGATAATTCTCGATGACTTCGACCGCTGCCTCGCCGGAAAGCGGTTCTTTCAAAATGGAGGGGTTGCGCAGCAGACCGTAGAGTTCGGCCAAGACCAACTCGGATATGGCGAACGTTCTCCTCCTTCAGCAGCGAACTCATCCAGCCGAACGCCGCTTGATGATGGGGCGATGCCTGGTTGTAGGCATACATCAGGAGATTGGTGTCCACTGAAATCATCTGCGGCTCCGATTGGGCTTGGCGGTGTGCATGATTTCGGCGGTGGTGAGTTGGGCCTCGTGCTTGATTTCAGCGTCGCTCAGGCCTTTCCAGCCGAGGTTCCTGGGCTTGGGAAGTTGCCACTCGCCTGTAGTGGGCGGCGGCTCCGGAGCATACACGCTCAGGATGTATTCGATGCCGCGCCGGGACAGCTCGGCGAAGGAGATTTCGCGGCTCTCGCAGACCTTGCGGGCACGGGCGTAAACGTCGTCAGGCAGTTGGATTTGAGTGCGCGTCATGCCGTCAGATTGCCATCATCGCCTACGGTGTCAATTCGCCGTCACTTCTTCTCAATCAACTCCTCCAGGCGCGCCCAGAGCACCTGCTCCAGATGCTCGCGCACAGATTCCACGGTGATGCGGTTCACGATCTCGCTGGCAAACGCGTGCGTAAGTAGTCGGCGGGCTTCCAGTTCACTGATGCCGCGACTGCGACAGTAAAAGACCGCCTCGTCGTTGAGCTGACCCACCGTCGCGCCGTGGGTACACTTCACGTCGTCCGCGAGAATCTCCAACTGCGGCTTGGTATCGACCTGTGCCGTGTCGGAGACGAGTAGGTTGCGGCTGGTCTGCTTGGCATCGGTCTTCTGCGCGTCTTTGCGGACGAAGATTTTTCCGTTGAACACGCCGCGCGACTGGCCGCCGAGGATGCCGTGGTAGAACTCGTGGCTGCCGCAGTGCGGCTGCGCGTGGTCAGCCACCGTGTGGTGATCCACCAATTGCTTGCCGGCCACCGCATAGAGACCGTTCATCACACACTCCACGCCCGAACCCGTCATGACTAAGTGAATGTTGTGCCGCGCCAGCCGCGCGCCGGTGCTGATGCTATGCGAGAGAAAGCGGCTGCCTCGCGCCAGCGTGGCCTGCACCGTGGCGATGTGAAAGGCTTCGAGATTCTCCTCCTGAAACTTCGCGTGCTCTATGTTGGCACCGTCGCCGACGACGATTTCCGTGATGGCGTTGGTGAAGTGGGCGGCTTCGCCGAGACTAACATAGTGTTCGACAATCTTGGCCGAACTATTCGCGCCGGCGACAATGAGGTTGCGCGGCAGCACAGTGTTCGTGGTCGAGTTCGGACTGGAAAGAAACAGCAAATGAATGGGTGCCGCGGCGACAGCATTGGGAGCGAGCGTGATGAAGGCACCATCCGCGATGAACGCGGTGTTCAGTGCGGAGAAGCCACTCTCATCCACGCGTGCGTGCCGGGCCAAGTGTTGTTCGACCAATCTGTCGCCGGTGGCAATGGCGGTGGCGAGGTTGGTGATAGTTACCCCCACCTGCGGTGTCTGGAGTGTCGAGAGTGCGGGCGCGAAGTGACCATTCACGAAAACGAGGCGCGGGCCGCTCCAACCGGGAAAGGCAAAGGGAGTAAGTTGTTGCGCCGTGATCGTGGAATCAATCGCGGTGGCGGGCTTGAAGGCGAGCTTCGTGACCGGCGTGACCGGAGTGTAAATCCACTCTTCCAGCTTGGTGGTGGGAAAGCCCAGTTCCGTGAAGTGCGAAATGCCCGTGCGGCGCAGCGCGCGCAGCCATTCGGGACCAGCGGCGGACGCGGCGAATGACTCGCACGCGCAAAGGTGAGTGGAGAGGTCGGAAATGGTTTTGGTGGCGGTCATGCAATTGAGTTCAGAAAAATCGGGTGACAATTTGTCGTGGTGACGCGATTAACGGCACGTTCACGTCGGCTGCCTCGAGTTCGAGTCTGAGCAACGGGTAATCAATACTGGTTAGGTGATGATCACTGGTGAGAAGCAAGGCCGCGCCAGCCAGTGCAGCTTCAGCGAGAATGAGTGAATCGTTCACTTCGTTGTCAGGAATCAGACCGTGGTGGCGGAGTTTCCGGGCAATCTCAGCCACGATACCCCGGCCAACGGGAATGAAGTTCATTGGGCGAAAACCCCACGGGCGGAGGAGATGCTTGAGAGCGGCTTTCGCGAGGCGCTTATCGACCGCGGCTTCTCCTGGTTCAGTCTTAAACACCAGTTCCTCAATGACAGTTGGAGTGACAATGAATTCGGCCAAAGGCAGGCGCCGGGCAATGGTGTCGAAGGCGTCAATCACCAACTCATTTTCGTCGGCCCGATCAAGCAGGACGTTGGTGTCAACGGCGAGCAGTACAGGGCTTTTCGCGTTGAGTGCCATAAATCATCTGCATGCCGCGATGGAGAAGACGCTCGCGCTCCTCATCGCTCAGGGTGTTGGCGACGGCGCGGGTCTTCTCGGCGAGACGAGTCCCCAACGATTCCTTCGCGGCGGAGGCGGTCGATTTTTTCATAATGACGAAGTTAGCGCAGTTCAAACCGATTGGGAAGTTGACGTTCCGTCTATTTCCCGTGTTTGCCGATGAGCCAGTCGTAGCCTTTTTCTTCCAGCTCCAGCGCGAGTTCCTTGCCGCCGGACTTGATGAGTCGGCCGTCGAAGAGAACGTGGACGAAGTCAGGCACGATGTAATTGAGCAGGCGTTGGTAATGGGTGATGACGATGGCGGCGTTGTCGGGGCGTTTCAGTTTGTTCACGCCCTCGGCGACGATGCGCAGGGCGTCGATGTCGAGGCCGGAGTCAGTTTCGTCGAGGATGGCGAGCTGCGGGTCGAGCACGGCCATCTGGAAGATTTCATTGCGCTTCTTTTCGCCGCCGGAGAAGCCTTCGTTGACGGAGCGTTTGAGCATCGCATCGGGGAGTTCGAGTAGCTTCATCTTCTCCTTCACGATGGCGAGGAAGTCCACGGCGTCCACTTCCTCCTGACCACGGTGTTTGCGTAACTCATTGAAGGCGGCGCGCAGGAAGTAAGTGTTATTTACACCCGGAATCTCGACTGGATACTGAAAGGCTAGAAAAACTCCTTCACGGGCGCGATCCTCGGGATCGAGTTCAAGCAGATTTTTGCCATCATAAGTCACGGAACCACCAGTGACATCGTAGCCTTTTCGCCCCGCGAGCACATAGCCGAGCGTGCTCTTGCCCGAGCCGTTCGGTCCCATGATGGCGTGGACTTCGCCGGGGCGGACGGTGAGGTTGATGCCTTTGAGGATTTGCTTGCCGCCGATGGCGGCGCTGAGGTCTTTGATTTCGATTAGGGGTTTGCTCATTTGGGAAATTCTTTTTTTAGCCACGGATGGAACACGGACTAAACACGGATGAAGACGGGGAAAGGCGCGCGCTGCCCAATGACGCGAACGTCAGGCCTCCACTTGGCCTGTTCAGTGTTTAATCCGTGTTTCATCCGTGGCTAAATAATTCGATGGTTAAAATACCCGGCGCATGAATTCGACTTTGGTGCGGCCAAAGTTGATGAGGAGGCCGACTTTGATTCCGGTGACTTTGAGTTCGTTCAGCAACTGCGGCTCGTCCTCGGAGTTATATTCCCTGGCAGTTTTCAACTCGACGATGACGACTTCATTCACAAACAAATCAGCACGAAACTCGCCGACAATGACGCCTTTGTAGTTCACCCTGATGGGTGCTTCGCTTTCAGCCTTGAGTCCCTGTTTGTGTAGTTCGGCCTGCATCGCCCGCTGATAAACACTTTCGAGAAAGCCATAGCCCAGCACGCGATAGACCTCGAACGCCGCACCAATAATCTTCTCGGTCACATCCGCATGGAGCAATTCCGTCTTCATCCGTGTTTGTTCCGTGTTCAATCCGTGGCTAAAAATCAGCCCACGCTCCCATCCAAACTCACGCCCAGCAGCTTCTGCTGCTTCGACGGCGAATTCCATCGGTAGCTCACGGAAGACTGCAATTGGGCAACAGATTAGTTCGGACATGACGGTTTATTGGTTCCGAGGTTGGTCATGCAAGGCCGCCATTTCCGTTTCGGCGGCGGGCGCGTCCACAAGGAGGCGCTTGCCTTCGGCGCGTGTCCGGCGGTCCATTTCCATGTAGTGAGCGGCGAGGCGGCGCGGGTCGTGCGCGAACTCCGCCGAAATTTTGCGGCGGACGGCGCGGATTTCATCAATCAGTGGGTCTGGGTTCATGAGAGCCTTTCTTCCAGCAGTTCCAACGGCGTGACCAGGCTGGGCACCTGAAGGCCAAGGAGCGTGTTCACGCGCCGAATGTGCCCTTGCTTGCTCCAGTTGGCGAGGTGCTGGCAGTTCCAAGTCAACAAGACGTCGCATTTGTGGTGCGAGGCAAGCGCCAGATGCAAAGCGTCGCCCGCCGGATCCTGCGGCATGACGTAGCGGGCGATGTAGATTTCGGTGATTTCCGCCACGGTCGGAGAGACAGCCAGAAGTTCCAAGCCGTCGAGTAACCCGATCTTCTCGCGTTTCATCGGGTGGTCCGCCCTGTTCAACTCTTCCAACACGGCGTTGCTGGTCACGAGACGATACGCCTGACGATGGTTATCCCACCAATCGCGAGTCCATTCCCGGCGCGCAACCATCTTCGGGTCCGTGCGCTGCTCGAAGTAGGTGCTGGGAATCGAGGTTTCGATGTAGATGGCATCCATGTTCTCGGTGCTAACCCACGCTCCCATCCAAACTCACACCCAGCAGCTTCTGCGCTTCGACGGCGAATTCCATCGGCAGCTCGCGGAAGACTTCCTTGCAAAAGCCGTTGACGATCATGTTCACGGCGTCC
>JAYVOY010000210.1:0-7436 GCA_043757645.1 Verrucomicrobiota bacterium | reverse complement strand
CGCGGCGGCGCAGGTCTCGCTCTTCACCGGGCCGTGGGCCGAGGAATTTTTGTTCTCGCGTGAAGCCCGCAAACGCACGCTGCCGAAGCGCTGCTTCGATTCACTCGTCGCGGATCAGCTGCGCGCCGTCGAGCGCGCGGGACTCGCGCGGGCACGGCGCATTTTGACCATCAGCGAATACTACGTGGCGCAATTGCCGCAGTGGCATCCCGTCGCGTTGCCACCAATCGAGATGATTTCTGGCGGCGTGGACGCGGAGGTTTTCCAACCCGCGACCGACCGCGACCGCGTTGGCATCCGCGCGAAGCTCGGCGTCGCGTCCGACGCGTTTGTGTTTCTCACCGTGCGCCGGCTCGATCCGCGGATGGGTTTGCTCACGTTGCTCGAAGCGTTTGCGCGCGCGCGCCACGGGCATCCGCACGCGCGTTTGTGGATCGCCGGCACCGGGCCGCAGGGCGACGAACTGAAACTGCGTGCCGTCGCGCTGGGCTTGGGCGACTCGATGAAATTTCTCGGCTTCGTGCCGGACGCCGAGTTGCCCGATTGCTATCCCGCGGCGGATTGTACGGTCGTGCCGTCGCTCGCGCTCGAAGGATTTGGTTTGGTCACCGCCGAAGCGCTCGCGTGCGGCACGCCGGTGCTCGGCTCCGACTCGGGCGCGACGCCGGAACTGCTCGCTCCGCTGGGACGCCAGTTATTGTTCGCGCCCGGCTCGGTCGAAGCGCTCGCGGCGAAGTTCCGCGAGGTGCTCGCGAATCCCGGTGTCCTGCCGAGTCGCGAGCATTGTCGCGCGCACGCGGTCGGATCGTTTTCGTGGGAGCGCCCGGTGAACGCGTTGGAACAGGCGAGCGCGGATTTCGCCGGAGGAACGCGATGAAGCGATGGGCGACATTTTTTTGGGGGCGCGGACAACTTGGGTACGGAGTCCCGGCTTTAGCCGGCGGGGCGCGCGTCGAAGCAAAGACCCGGGAAATCTCCAGCGTCTCGGCACGGGCGTACGTCCCGCCGCCTGAAGGCGTGATGATGCAAGTGACGGAGCGCCGCCGTCTCGGCGGCTCACGGCGTGGCCAGCCCAAGGCGTCGATACACCCCAAAACTTTTGTTTCACCAACCAGGAAACTTTCCGCGTGCCGGCCCATTTCCAAAATCTACCCGTTTGGACGGTGTGAGCCGCCGAGACGGCGGCGGTCCGACCGCGTGGTTCCGCCTGAAGGCGGGACTCCGTACCCGGCGAAACATCTCGCTTCACCCTCGCGATGAAGATTCTCGAGCTGGGAAAATTTTATCCGCCGCACAAGGGCGGCATCGAAACACTGCTCCGCGCGTGGGCGGAAGGGTTCGTGCGGCGCGGCGCGGCGGTCGATTGCGTCGTTGCCAACGACGCGGCGCGCACGACGCACGAGACGCTCGGCGGCGTGCATGTGCATCGGCTCGCGACGTTCGGCACGGTGCTCTCGACCTCGGTGTGTCCCGCGTATCTCGCGGCGACGCGCCGTTACCCCGCCGATCTTTGGCACGTTCAGTTCCCGAATCCTTTGGCCGATATTTCCAGTATCGTGGGCCATCGCGCGACGCCGCTGGTGTTGAGTTATCACTGCGACGTGGTGCGGCAGGCGGGCGTGATGAGGTTTTATCGCCCGGTGTTGAACGCGCTGTTGCGCCGGGCGACGCGCATCGTCGTGTCCACGCCGCAGCATTTGGAGTATTCGCCGTGGCTCGCGCCGTTTCGCGACAAGTGCGAGGTGATACCGTTTGGGATCAACCTCGCCGCGCTGGCGTTGACGCCGGAACGCGGGCGGCGCGTGGCGGAATTGCGGCGCGAGGCGGGTGGCCGCCCGATCGTGCTGAATGTGGGGCGGCTCGTGGGCTACAAGGGCCAACGGTTTTTGCTGGAGGCCTTGCGCGAGTTGGATGCCGTCGCGTGGATCGTGGGCACGGGGCCGCTCGAGGCCGAGTTGCGCGCGCACGCCGCCGCGCTGGGCGTGGCCGACCGCGTGAAGTTTTGGGGCGGTGTGAGCGACGCGGAGTTGCCAGCGCTGCTGCACGCGTGCGAGGTGTTTGCGCTGCCATCGATTTCGGCGGCGGAGGCGTTTGGAATTGTGCAGGTGGAGGCGATGGCGTGCGGCAAACCGGTGGTGAGTTGCGCGTTGCAATCCGGCGTGAAATTCGTCAATCAAAACGGTGTGACTGGTCTCCTCGTCACTCCGGCTGACAGTGCGGCGCTGGCCGCCGGGATTCGTTCGCTCCTGGGGGATGCCGCATTGCGCCAGACGATGGGAACCGCCGCGCGGGCGCGGGCGGAACGCGAGTTTGCGGAGGACGTGATGGTGGACCGTTATTGGAAGTGCTTCGAGCGGGTGCTCGCGGCGCGCGGATCGTGAAGACTTATTTCGCCATGTTTATTTTGTCGGCCCTCGGGGCGTGGTTCGCCACGCCGTGGGTGCGCCGGCTGGCGTGGCGCTGCGGCGCGGTGGATCAGCCGGGCGACCGCAAGGTCCACACGGAGCCGATGCCGCGGATGGGCGGGCTGGCGGTGTTCATCGGTTTCTGCGCGCCGTGGGTGGGATTTCTGCTGCTCAAGAATCGCGTGGCGGAAATTTTCGCCGAATACTGGGCGATGTTTTGGGCGCTGCTGGCGGGCGGCGCGGCGATGCTGCTGCTCGGCATTTACGACGATCGGAAGGGGCTGAAGGCGACGCCGAAATTCACCGTGCAAACCGCGATCGCGGTCACGCTGTATTTCGCGGGCTTCAAAATCACGCGGCTGACGAATCCGTTCGGCCCGGCGATTGAACTCGAATGGCTCGCACTCCCAATTTCGGTGCTCTGGATGGTCGGCATCACCAACGCGATCAATCTGCTCGATGGCATCGATGGCCTCGCGACGGGCGTGACGGCGTGCATCGCGTTGTCGCTGGCGCTGATCAACATCGCGTACGGCAATGTCATTGTGGCGCTGCTGACGCTGGCGCTGGCGGGGGCGTGCTGTGGATTTCTGCCGTTCAATTCGTCGCCCGCGCGGATTTTTCTCGGCGACACGGGGAGTTTGTTTCTGGGCCTGATGCTCGCGGGCATCGGCATCGTGTCGTTGTTCAAGGCGGCGACGGCGACGTTCATTCTCGTGCCGGTGTTGATTTTTGGGCTGCCATTGTTTGACACGTTCGCCGTGATGATCGGGCGGTTGGCGCGTGGAACCCCGCTGTTTCAAGGCGACAAAACGCACGTGCATCACCGGCTCCTTCGCGTCGGCATGACGCACCGGCAGGCGGCGTATTACCTCTACGCGGTCACGCTGCTGCTCGCGGGGCTGGCGATTTTCATCAGCTTGAATCAAAGCGCGGAAGGCATCTGGTATTTTGGCACGCTGGGATTATTGATGTGCGCCGCCGGTTGGCTGGCGTGGCGTTTGCGCGCGTTTCGCCCGAAGTCGGCGGACCCAGAACGCGACGTGAAACCCAGCGCGGTCCCCAGCGAACCATGCTCGAACTCGAAGAAGCCCTGCCCCGCATCCTGTCTTTGATGCCCGCCGCCCGGCGGGAAGTCGTTCCCCTCCCCGAAGCCCGCGGGCGCGTGTGTTTCGCGCCGGTGACCGCGCCGATCTCGCTGCCTCCCTTCGATAATTCCGCGATGGATGGCTACGCCGTGCGCGCGGCCGACGTGGCGGGAGCGACACCAGAAAATCCCCAACACCTGCGGTGCCTCGGCCGCACCGCGGCGGGGGAAGTTTTCGGCGGCGAAGTCACCGCGGGGACGTGCGTGCGACTCTTCGCCGGCTCACCGCTGCCGCGTGGCGCGGACGCGGTGGTGATGCAGGAGGACACGCGCGGCGATGCGGCGGGCGTGGACAAAATCGTTTTTCTCGATTCCGCGAAACCATGGGAAAACGTGCGGTTCGCCGGTGAGGATGTGAAAGCCGGAGCGCTCGTCGCGCGCGCGGGTGAACGAATCTCGACGGGACGCGCGACGCTGCTGGCGGCGCTCGGGGTCGGCGAGATCGCGGTCGGCGCGCAGCCGCGCGTGGGACTGCTCGCGACGGGAAGCGAATTGCGCGAGGCCGGACACGCGCTCGCGCCGGGGCAGATTTTCGAGAGCAACCGGCTCGGGCTCTCGGCGTTCGTCACGCAAGCGGGCGGTTGTCCCGGACGTTTTCCGCTGGTGACCGACACGCTTGCGGGCACGCGGGCGGCGCTCAAGGAGGCGTTCGCGGAGTGCGACATGGTGGTGACTTCGGGCGGCGTTTCCGTGGGGGAATTTGATTTCGTGAAGGACGCGTTCACCGCGCTCGGCGGCGAGTTGGATTTTTGGAAGGTCGCGATCCGGCCGGGGAAACCGTTTGTGTTCGGACGGCTCGGGGAAAAATTTCTGTTCGGAGTGCCGGGCAATCCGGTGTCGGCGCTGGTGACGTTTTTTCTGCTCGTGCGACCGGCGTTGTTGCGCTGGCAGGGGGCCGCGGACGTCGCGCCGCCCAGTCATCCAGGAACGCTGGCGGAGGCGTTGAGCAATCGCGGGGATCGCCGGCATTTCGTGCGCGTGACGGTCGCGGCGGACGGCGCGGTGCGGCCCGCGGGCGTGCAGGCCTCGCACTTCCTCAGCTCGATGGCCGAGGCGCAGGGCTTGGTGGATGTGCCGCCGCAGACGACGCTCGCGGCGGGGGAAACCGTGCGGGTGCTGCGGTGGGACGCGTGAGGCAAAAACTTTGTGAGCCGAGGGGAGCGCCGCCGTCTCGGCGGCTCACCCGACCCGCAAGCTGACGATGTGGGTGTTTCGATCCCAAAAAATGTTCACGGAACGGCGAATTTAAAAATTGGCCGTGGGTGGCCGCGATGGGTTGGCCACGCCGTGAGCCGCCGAGACGGCGGCGCTCCGACGAGCGGAACACGCTCGGATCAAAACGCCCGCTTCGGAAACTCGAAGGGCGCGGCGGTTGGGCGCGGGCGTTCGGGCGCGGGGGCGGGGGCCATGAGGCGCGAGAAGTCGTTCAGATTCTCCGGTTTCGCGGCGCCGGTGTTCAGGGGATTTCCCGCCAGCGGGGTTTTCAGCCGGAGACTTTCCATCGTGCGCAACGGCTCGGGCCGATGGAGGATGTCCTCGAACGCGCGGCCCATGCTTTGTTGCTGCTGCTGCCGCTGGAACTCCGGCGAGCCGCTGAAAAAATCTCCGGCGCGCGCGGTGCCCGCGGACTTGGGATCGAGCAAATCGCGGAACTGCGTGTCGCGATCGAGTCTTTGCTGGATGGGATTGTCCACGCCCAGCCCAAGTCGCGGCGCGAGCCGGGTCGCCGTCAAATCCACGGGGCTGCGAGCGTCCGTGGAAAAATCACCGGGCAGGCGCGCGCCGGGATTGGCGGCGCGTGTGAAGGGGGTTTCGCGGTTTTGGCCGGGAGAGTTTCCCGGGCGCGACGGGTCCTCTTGCTTCGTGTTGTAGGGGTCGAAACGAGTGCGCGCGTGGAGGGGATCGTTCGCGTTCGGCGCGCGCTTCGCGTCGGGTTTTTGCGGGTCGGGATCGAAGGGGTTGCGGTTGCGCGGCTCGTTATCACCGGGCTGGCGGGAATCGTTGGCGTTGTCGGTGGCCGTGCCGGCATTGCGTTTCAGGCCGTGCTCGACCCAGTTGCGGCGCTGCTCCAAAAGCTCCTGCTGCCGACGCGTCGGCGCGACGCTGTTGTTGTTGGCGGAAGCCGGCGCGAACTCCAACGTGGCCGAGGCGGATTGCGGGAGGAAACTCACGGCGTCCGGCAGCAGTCGTTCGCGATCGGTGAGGTCGGGGAGGCCGCGCTTTTCAAAGCGGCCCGAGAAAATGATTTTGTCGCCCGCCTGGGTCGCGAGCGGCGCGGCGAGCAGGCTGGCCGCCGCGAGCGAGGCGCGGAAAATCCGCGCCGTGGTTGCGCCGGGATTCGGAAAGGTTTTCACGCTGTCTCTGCTAGTTCATCGGGCGGTTTCCGTCAAAGGCAAGTTCAGCCCGACCTCCGAAACGGGCGCACCTGGACACTGCCCCGCGAGTTTGCCGTGCCGGAGCGCGGCTGTGTGCGCAGCACCAGCCGCAGCAGGTTGCCCTGGCCCGGCGTCGGGAGTTTTCCCGCCGTGCCCCGGCGTCGGGGTTGCTGCGGCTGGTCTGCGACACAGCCGCGCTCCGGGGGCGGTGTCCAGATGCGCCCCTCCGAAACCGGCGCGCGCGCGTTCCGAGGCTGCGCGTACGGGGCGCGGCGTTTGCGCCGCCGCACCGGCCGACGGCCCGTGTCATTCTTTCGCCCCAAACCGTGAGTGCGCTGAAGCGGCGTAAACGCCGCGTTCCGGGCGCGGGTTTCCTGACACGCCAGCGTTTTTCTACGCCGCCGCCGCACCGGCCTTTCCCGGTGTGGCATTCAGGTGCAGCAATTTCGCAAACGCCCCGTTGCGCGCGGACAATTCCTCCCACGTGCCCTGCTCGACGATGCCGCCCGCGTCGAGCACGACGATGTGGCTGGCGTTGCGAATCGTGGAGAGGCGGTGCGCGATGACGAGCACGGTGCGGCCGTGGACGGCCTGCTCGAGGGCGACCTGCACGTGGCGCTCGCTGACGGTGTCGAGCGCGGCGGTGGCTTCGTCGAGGATGAGAATCTGCGGGTTGCGCACGAGCGCGCGGGCGATGGCGAGGCGCTGGCGCTGGCCGCCGGAAAGCATGGTGCCGCGTTCGCCGACGGGGGTTTTGAGGCCTGCGGGCAGCGAGTTCACGAGGTCATCGAGGTGCGCCTCTTTCACCGCGCGATGAATCGCCTCCTCGGTCGCCTCGGGGTAGCCGTAGGCGATGTTGTTGCCCATCGTGTCGTGAAAAAGAAACGCCTCCTGCTCCACCACGGCGACGGCGCGGTGCCATGATTCCGCGGAGAAGCGCCAGTGATCCGCGCCATCGACGAGCACGCGTCCGCTCGCGGGCTGGCGAAAACGCAGGAGCAAATTCGCCACGGTGGATTTGCCCGAACCCGACGCGCCCACGACCGCGACCGTGCCGCCCGCCGGGATGGTGAAGCTCACGTCGTTCAGTCCGGTGCGCCCGCTCGGATACACGTACGACACGTGCTCGAAGCGAATGCCTTCCTTCAATCCCGCGAATTTCTCCGTGCCGAACGGTTCGTGCGGATGAATCGGCGCGCCGAGCCATTTCAAAACTTCCGCGACGCCGCGCGCCAAAAAAATCAAATGCCCCTGCAGGCCGTAGAGCTGGTTCAACAGCGGCAGCGTGCGCAGCAGGATGAAACCAAACCCGAGCAAATAGCTGCTCAACATCAACCCCGGCCGCACGAAGAAATAATACGCACACCCCACAATCACCATCGCGCCGGCGACCGCGATGGTCTCGGAGAGCGGCACCAGCAGGAAGCCCGTGCGCGACGCGCGTTCCTCGGCGCGGGCCTGCGCCTCGTTGTGCCGCGCGAAGCCCGCGATCTCGTGCGCCTGCGCGTG